>SSTA01000083.1 GCA_009469685.1 Azonexaceae bacterium
AGGATCCCGCCGGCGTGATTGCTGAGAAAACCCTCGGGGCGCATCTCGTCGCCGTGCTGGCTGCCCCGCTGGGCCACCGACGCAAATCCGGCGCCGATCTCGACCCCTTTGACCGCGTTGATCCCCATCATGGCATAGGCGATCTCCGCATCGAGGCGGTCATAGACCGGCTCCCCCCAACCCGGCGGCACCTCGCGGGCCACGACGGTGATGCGGGCCCCCACCGAATCGAGATCGCGACGCAGCCCGTCCATATAGGCTTCCAATTGCGGCACGAGGGCCGCGTTGGGGGCGAAGAAGGCATTGCCGTCGATGTCGGCTTCGCTGATGAAGGGAATATCGATCGGCCCCAGCGCGCTCATCCAGCCGCGAATCTCGACCCCGTAACGCTCCCGCAGCCACTTGCGGGCGATGGCTCCGGCCGCCACCCGGACGGCCGTCTCGCGCGCCGATGAGCGGCCACCGCCGCGGTAGTCGCGAAAACCGTATTTCTGGGTATAGGTGTAGTCGGCATGGCCCGGCCGGAAGGTTTCGGCAATGTTGCCGTAGTCCTTGCTGCGCTGGTCCTGATTGCGAATCAACAGGGCGATGGGCGTCCCCGTCGTGCGCCCCTCGAAGACGCCGGAGAGGATTTCCACCGTGTCCGGCTCCCGCCGCTGGGTCACATGGCGCGATGTGCCCGGCCGGCGGCGGTCGAGTTCAGCCTGGATATCGGCCTCGCAGAGTGCGAGTCCCGGCGGGCAGCCGTCCACCACGCAGCCGATGCCAGGCCCATGGGATTCGCCGAAGGAAGTGACCGCAAACAGGTTACCGAAGGTGTTGCCGGACATCGGGGTGCCAAATCGCTAGAATGGAGAGGCGAGTTTACCATGCCGATCCGCAAGCCTCCCGCCGCCCCTGCCACCCCGGCCCAGCCCCGGAAACCGTCGTCCGACCCCAGGAGCCGGACGATCGCCGGCAAGGACACCCCTCGCCTGCAAGCCGACCTGCGCTGGCAGAGAACCAAACGCTACGGCTGGAACAGCCGCTAAACCGTTCAGCCCTTGGTCTCGTCGGGCCAGTTCTTGATGTAGTTCTTGAGCATCTTGTTCTCGAAATTCTGCTCTTCGAGAACCGCCTTGGCCACGTCCAGGAAGGAAATCACCCCCAGCAGGGTGTCGCCGTCCATGATCGGAAGATAGCGCGAATGGGAGTTGACCATGAGCCGCCGCAGATCGTTGGTTTCCATGGACGGCGGAGCCGTCACCGGATCGGGGACCATGACCGCGCCGACGGTCACCCCCTCCAGATTGCCCCGGTGGTTCTTGAACGCCTTCAGCACCTGGTGAAAGGTCAACATGCCGACCATGCGCCCCGCGTCCATGACCACGAGGGAACCGACGTCGAATTCGGCCATGGTATCCACCGCCACCGAAAGCGCCTGCTGCGGCGTCGTGGTGTAGAGGGTGGCCCCCTTGATACGCATGATTTCCCTGACTTGCATGGTGCACTCCCATAGGCTTTTCGCCGGATGTTAGAGCATCCGGCGGTTTTCCGAAAGCCATTCGCGGCGTAAGGGCCGTTTCAGGGCAGTCCGCATTCTTCAATGCGAAGAAGCACTTGCCTGAAAAAAAATCCCAAAAAAATCTCCCGATGCCACTTGCAAAATGGAAAACTCTCTATACAATTCGTCGTATGACCTTGGTCATACATAAAAAGTATATCGGGCTATCCTTACAACGTCGGCGTATGGAGAAATCATCATGAGCGCTACCAAAACCATTGAAAAGATCGAACCGCGGGAAATCCGTCGTAAGCTTGGTCTCAATCAGCAGCAATTCTGGTCCACCATCGGCGTCACCCAAAGCGGTGGCTCCCGTTACGAGAGCGGCCGCAACATGCCCAAGCCCGTGCGCGAACTCCTGCGCCTCGTTCATGTCGAGCAGATCGACATCAAGGCCATCAAGCGCGAAGACTGGGAAGTGATCGAATATCTGCGCGCCAACGAATCGGAACTCTTCAAGTCCCTGAAGAAGTCCGCCCGGTCAAAGGCCAAGAAGGCCGCCTGACTCCGCCTGCCCCCAGGCCCCGCGGGCGTCACGGACTGACCAAGGTCCGGACGCCCGTTTTCATTTCGATCTCCGCCGCAAAGGCCTCGAGATCCCCGACGTCCAACCGGGCGAGCCGGGGAGCCGCGGGCTGCTGGGAAGGCCGCGCCAAACCATAGAGATGGATCCCGCGGACGCAGTCCGCCGCCTGGGCGATCAGTTCGCAATAGGCTTGCCGCGCGGCGGCGTCGGGCGCCGCTCCGTCGAAGGCAAACCAACAGGTCTGCACCCAGGTGGGCGCCAGGTTGCCGCAACGGCGAAGATTGGCGAGGACCCGTCCCGGGTCGAGGGGAACGCCATTGACGGCTGCCGCGTCCGCCGCACCGACCCGATCGACTTTGAACCAGACTTCGCCCCCCGACGATCCGAGATCTCGGATCGCCGCCTGGACCTTGGTCCGATGGAGCAGGCTGCCGTTGGTAATCAGGCGCAGGAGGATCGTTCCGGCCAGACCCCGCGCAGCGAGGACCTTGCGCACGGCGGCGACCGCTGCGGGAAACTCGGGACTGGACGTCGGCTCGCCGTTCCCGGAAAACGCTACATCCACGAGCTTGCGAGATTCCTGGGGGACTTCCCGGGCGAAGAAATCGCCGTCGGCGATGCGGGCCAGGAAACCGTCCAGTTCTTCGCTCAGCAGCGCCACATCCACCGGCGGCGGCCCGCCCCGAGTCAAGCCCTCGACCTGGCAATAGACGCATGCCCAATTGCACGCGTTATTGACGTTGAGGTTGATTCCGACCGACACGCCGCCC
>SSTA01000009.1 GCA_009469685.1 Azonexaceae bacterium
GCCGCCCTTTCCCTTATGACCCTGATCGCCCTGCCCGGAGCTGCCATGGCCGCAACCGCCTGTTCCCTGCTTTCTTCCCAGGACGCCGCCACCCTCGCCGGCGTTGCCCTGCCGGAAAATTTCAAGGCCGAAACGCCGCCCACCCGGGAGAACGGCAACGACCACACGACGGTCTGCGGCTGGTTTCCCAAGGGTTACAACCTGGCGACCGCGGCGGGCGCGCCGGAGGCGGGCGTCCAGCTCACCGTCCATGACATGAAGACGCCGGCCGAGGCCAAGACCTTCCATACCCATTCGGCCGAGATGACCCGGGAGATCGCCAAATCCGGCCCCCTGGCGGGCAAGATCAGCGCCCCCGCCGGCCTGGGCGACAATGCCGTCCTCGACGTGAAGACCCTGCAAGGCAATGCCCAGGTCGCCACCCTGCAGTTCTTCAAGGGCAGCGCGGCGCTGCAAATCCAGGCCTGGTCCAAGGGGCCCGGCGCGGGCGAGGTGGCGACCAAGGCCGCCAAACAGGTTGCCGGCAAGCTCTGACCCGACCGGCTGCTATCCGAAAATCCCCTGCAGGGACCACCCGGCCCCGTCGCGGAACACCCAGAGCCATTGTCCGCGGGGGTTGCGGGCGACGAAGTAGTCGCGGCGGGTGTCCCCGATGGCGCCGGCCTCGCCGGCATCCCACCAGCCGCTTTCCAGCCGCTCCGGCTGCCCGAGGAGGATGAGCGGCCCGTGCCAGCGGGGACGGCCCTCTCCCTCCTCCAGGGACAGGGGGCGCGGCAGTAGCCACAGGGGCCGCGCGCCCGCCAGCCCTTCGACCGGCGCGGACCGTGTCCCGGGCGGCAGCTCCCGGCTGGCACACTCGGGACGGTAGTCGGGATTGAGGCCCAGGCTGCGCACCGCCGTGTCTCCCAGACGCCCCTGGAGCCGTTCCAGGCAGGCGAAAACCCCCTCCCCGGCCGGCGGCCGGGCAAAGAGATCGCCGCTGACACCGGGACGGGAAATCCAGTCGTCGGCTTCCAGCGCCAGGGCTTCCACCGGCGCCGCCAGTTCCAGGCGGGCAAGGCGCTCCCGCAGGAGGCGGTCGAGGCGGCCCTCGTCAGCACTGGGTTCGGCGAGGCGCAGGGCGAGGGAAGTCGCTCCCCCGTGATCGTGGAAAAGGCCGAGCCGGCAACTGCGCAGGAGCCGCTGGCGGCTTTCCAGCCAGCCGGCCAGGGCGGCGAAGAGGCGGCGGGCGGCAAAGGCCAGGGCTTCGGCCCGCTCGACCCGGGCCGGCAGTTCCAGACGGCGGGCGAAGTGTTCGGGGAAGACGAAGGCCGGGCGGGGATCGGGCACTTCGCCCCAGGCCCGCAGGATTTCGTCCACCGGGGCACTGCCGATGCGGCGGCGCAGGCCGGCCCCGGGGAGGCGGCGCAAATCGCCCAGGGTAGCGATCCCGTAGGCGGCGAGCCGCTCCCGCACTTCCGCCGGCCAGGCGGGAACGGAAACGGGCAAGGCGGCCAGGGCGGCCCGGCAGGATTCCGGATCGGCCCGCGCGGCGTCCAGGCCCCCCCAGGCCAGCCAGCTGGCGCCCAGGGGAGTCGGCGCCGCCGCCCAGGCGACCGCATAGCCCTGCTCCCGACTGCCGGCGAGGGCGGTGGCGGCCAGGGGCTCCAGGCCGCCGAACAGGCGCAGGCAGCCGCCGACTTCCAGCAACAAAGTCGCCGGCGGTGCCAGACTGACCTGGGGCGTGAAGCGGCCGGCCCAGCAGGCCAGGGCTTCCAGGGCTGTTCCCTCGCGGTCTTCCTCCCGTTCCCGGACGGCAAGGCCGGGGGCCAGTCCAAGGGCGGTGGACAAGCGCTGGCCGGGCCGGACTCCGGCCGCCTGGGCGGCCGGGTCTACCCCCAGGATGCGGCCGCGGACGGCAACGGCGCTAGGCGACGACCCGAGGGCCAGGGCTTCGAGGGGCAGCCGGGGGAAATGGAGGGCGAGCCAGAGCACGGGACCGCCTTTCCGGGCGGGGCAGATCCAGGGTCAGGCAGCGGCCGGCCGCGCGGCCGCGGCGCTTGAGGAGGCGCACCGAAAGGCCGGCCGGCGAAGGCGCCAGGATCAGACGCAAGGGTGCCGGCGAAGGCGCCGCCGCTGCGGCGGCACCACGCCACAGGACGGCGAAGGCGGGGCGCCCCTGGGCCGCCACCTGGAGGCGGCGCAGCGTCCGGGGATCGGGGTCCCGGCCGGTCCAGGCGAGAACGCCGGCAAAGCCGCCGCACAGGAGCAGTTGCTCGCAGCACCAGGGGGCCTCCCGGCCGGCCCGCACGACGACGAGCCGCTCCAGGGCGACCCCGGCAGCGGCCCAGGCCGGAGCGTAGGGCTGCCAGGGCGGTTCCACCAGGGCGATCCAGCCGCCGGCGGCGGACAGGGAGGCCAGGGCCGGCAGCAACAGGGTGATTTCGCCACCGCCGGGAAAGTCGCAGAGCAGTTCGGTCAGGCTGCCCCGGGGCCAACCGCCGCCGGGCAGTTCGGCGTCGAGGCCGGGATGGCCGGTGGCGATGCCGGGCTGTTCCAGGCGGGCCAGGGCGTCGCCCCGCCAGACGTCGCCCCGTTCGAGGACGGCCCCCAGCCCCGCCGTGGCGGTTTGGGGGACCGGGTTCATGACAGACTGATGAGATTGCCGCGGATGAGCCCGACGGCAATGCCCTCGATGGCGAAATCGACCCGGCCGGGGTCCACGACGATGGGCTCGAAATCCGGATTTTCGGCGATCAGTTCGACGAAGCCGTTGCGGCGCTTCA
>SSTA01000084.1 GCA_009469685.1 Azonexaceae bacterium
CCGCCAACCCAGGCAGTAGCACACTCCCGCCGCCGCCTGCTGGCCAATCCAGCGGCGGATTTCGCTCTCGGGTAGGGCGTGGGAGGCCACCAGGCTGCGTACCGCCAACCAGCCCATGGGATCCCAGACACCCACGGTCAGACGTCCATCGGCCAGACGGGCAAGCGCCCCGGTCCTTGCCGTCAGGGATCGGCGTCGCCGCTGGACGGCGTCGGCCCAGGCGGGGCGCAGAGTGGTCACGACATGACCGCGCTCAACCGCCCAGGCGTTGACCGCAGCAAGCACCGCCGGATCGACCGCCGCCACTACTGAGCGCCGGGCTCGCCAGCCCGAACATGCGAGCGGCCAGTCTCCCTCCTCCCTGCCGTAGATGTCCCGCAGTCGGAGCCGAGCGAGGCTCTCGCGCTCGCTGTGCCGCCACAGGCCCCGGGGCCAGACGGCCACGACGTAGCGGATCCAGACATCGGCAACGGTCAGCGCAATGCGTAGTCCGGTTCCTGGCTGGTCCGCCAGCCAGCGACCGAGATCCGTCGGGGCGGGGGCGAGGGCGAGACGCAGGGGATCAGCAGGCCATCGTGCCATGGAGCACCTCTCCGGGAGCCACCGCACCACACCTGGCCAGGTCGGTGGCCGCGGCACGAAGGCCTCGCCAGCCACGTTCTCCCGCAAGGGCCTTCAAGCGGCGCAGCGACGCCCGTTCGGCGACGGCCTCCCGTAGGGCGTCGTCAAATTCCAGTATTTCGGCGACCGCCTGTCGGCCCCGGAATCCGGAACCCCGACAGGCTGCGCAGCCCGGCGCCTCCCGGTAGTCGCCCGGCGGGAATCCCGCAGGCGCAGGCGCGGGACGCACGCATTCGGGACAATTGAGACGCAGCAGGCGCTGGGCAGCGATGCCGTTGATAGCCGACACCAGCCCGTGGCCGTCGACGCCCATGGAGATGAATCGCTGCACCACGTCGAAAACGCCGTTCGCATGGACGGTCGAAAGGACTGGATGCCCGGTCAGCGCGGCCTGGATGGCGATTTCTGCGGTTTCGCTGTCGCGGATTTCACCGACCATAATGCGGTCCGGATCGTGGCGGAGAATCGAGCGCAGCCCCCGGGCGAAGGTCAATCCCTTGCGGTCATTGACCGGTATCTGGAGCACCCCGGGTAACTGGTATTCCACCGGGTCCTCGATGGTCACGGTCTTCTCCCGGCTGCCGACCACCTCCATCAGGGCGGCGTAGAGACTTGTCGTCTTGCCGCTGCCGGTCGGTCCAGTCAGCAGGAGCATGCCGTGGGGCAAAGACGCCAGATGCCGCAGCCGGGCGCAGGTCGGGCCATCGAAGCCGAGGTTTTCCAGGCGCAGGGTAGCCACGCCACGGGCCAGCCGCTCCCGGTCCAGGATGCGCAGGACGACATCCTCGCCGTGCAGGCTGGGCATTACCGAAACGCGGAAGTCGATTTCCCGGCCCCCGATCCGGGCCTTGAAGCGACCGTCTTGGGGAGTACGGCTCTCGGCGATATCGAGTTCGGCCAGCACCTTGATCCGCGACACCACCTGCTCCGCCAGAGCTCGGTGGTCGAACCCCCCCACTGCGAGCAGTTCGCCGTCGATGCGAAACTTGATCGCCAGCCCGCCTGTCACCGCTTCGAAATGGATGTCGCTGGCGCCGGCGCGCAACGCGTCCACCAGGGTCGACGCCACCAGCCGCACCGCCGGACTGCTCGCCTCGGCGAGGCTCGCCGAGGTCAATTCGATCGCCGGGTCTCTCTCGCCGCCGCCCGTCCCGATGTCCTGCAGGACGCCGGCCAGGGCATCGTGAGCGGAAAGCGCCTCCCACACACCCTCGGAGACCACCTCGGCCAGGTCGTAGGGTTCGCTCAGCCGCACGTCGAGCCAGGCAAGCGCCCGCTCGTCCCTGATGTCCCCAAGCGCCACACAGAGACGCCCGTCGATTCCGCGCAGGGGAAGAACCGTGCGACGGCTGAGTTCAGCCGGCGCCAGGCCGCACAGATCGGGAACTCCCGTCAGGGAACCGCCATCGGTCCGGCGCAGGGTGGTGGCAACGGTCATCCGAGGCCCTCGGCCAATTGAAAGATGGGTAGATAGAGCATGACGACGATGAGGCCGATGATCGTCCCCAACGCCAGCATGAGGAGAGGGCCGAGCAGGCGCGAGAGCAGCTCGGTGCGGCGAGTGGCCTCCCGGTCGAGGAAATCGGCGGCCCGTTCGAGCATCGCCGGCAGTTGACCGGACATCTCCCCGGCCCGCAGCAGACGCAGTGCCACGGGAGTGACCAGACCCTGATCGGCAAGGGCTTGGGACAGGCGACCGCCGGCGATGACCATGGCCCTGGCCGCCGTCACCGCTGGTCGGCGCTCCGGTCCGACCAGCCCGTCGGCCAGCCCGAGGGCGGCCGGCACGGGAATCCCAGCCCGCAACAGGAGGCTTAGACTGCGATAGAGGCGGGCCTGCGCCATGCGTTCGAGGGTTTCTCCCAGCCGCGGCAGGCGCAGCGTCTGGCGCCGCAGGCAGCGTACCGTTGCCGGGTGCGCCAGCAGCGCGGCAAGGCCCGCCAGGACAGAGGCCAGAACACCCAGAGTCAGCCATCCGTGGTCATGGACCCAGTTCCCCCAGAGCAGCAATCCGCGGGCCGCCAGCGGCAGCGGGCCGCGCAAATCGGCATAGACCTGGGCAAAGCGGGGAACGACGTGAAAGAGCAGGAAGACGATTACCAGTCCGCCGATACCGACCAGCAGCGCCGGATAGGCCGCGGCGGCGACGATCTGCGCCCGCAGGTCGTCCGCCTTGCGGTGGAAACCGGCATAGCGGTCGAGGGCGTCGTCGAGCGTACCGGTCCGTTCGGATGCCCGCACGAGGGCCAGCAGCAGTTCGGGAAAGACG
>SSTA01000085.1 GCA_009469685.1 Azonexaceae bacterium
AGTCGGATTCGACGACACTGCACCCAACACGCCCTGTACCATCACCTCGTGGGCACTGGATGCGGCGCTCAAAAGCACCGTGAATGTCATCGACAATCGTGCCCTCGCGGTACCTTGCTACAGCCCGGCCTACACTTTCGTGGAAAAGCTGCAAACGGTGTCGACCAAGTTTCGGCAGCAACAGGATGCCGAGGTTTTCCCGAAGAACTTCCTGCGCCATTACTACGATCTGTATTGCCTCCTGGACAATCCGGAGGTGCAGACATTCCTCGGCACGACGACCTACCATGCCCGCAAGAAAGAACGCTTTCGGGCCGGCGATAACCTGCACATCGCCAGCAACGAAGCCTTCTTGCTGACAGACTCCTCAGTTCGCGCGCTCTACGACAGCAAGTACCGTGAAACCGCCTCGCTTTACTACGCGGGACAAGTGCCGTTCCAGAGCATTCTTGAACGTCTAGCGCAGTATCTGGACCGGATGTGATCATTTCTTTCCGGCAAGCGTGTCGGTCAGATATTTGCCCGGATTGTCTCCGGTAAGACCGTCTGCAATCCGACCTGCCGCTTCTCCGACCTGTTCGACCGTTTCAGCCGTCTTGCCTGCCACCGAGGTCGGCTTGAGCTTCCGGAAGGTTGAAGGTGTTGCGTTTTCCTGATGGGTTTGCCCGGCCCCTTCCTGCCGGTCACGAACCTCGAAGCTGTTTCGGGAGAACTCCCGCATCGCGGTATGCATGGCCTGATCAGTCGGGGCAGCCTGGGGAGACACACCAGAACGTCTGGCGGCCCCCTTCACCTGCCCCAGATAACCCGCACCGGCTGCCTCGACCGCCTGCCCGTCCGGCACTCCCGCGCGGTTCGCCTCATGGCGCGCCCGCACTGCCTCGGCGCCAGATACTTGCCCCGCCATTTCTCCCAGCATCCGGTCGTAGTTCTGGGTGGTGTATTCCTCGATATAGGGTCGCAGGCGATGCGGATCGCCCATGATGCCCTGGAACTTCTCGTAGTTGTATTCAAGCTTCGGCAGCAGGAAGTCCTTGATGAAGTGATCCTGAAGCTGGAGGTTGGAGCCAAGCTGCCCGGAATGGGACAACTCCCACATCTGGCGATGCCCCTCGGTTTCCTGAAACGAGGAACTGAGCGCATCACGGGACTGCCGTGCCCGATCCAGCGACGCTCGCTGTCCTTCTGATCCCGACGACTTTCCTTCGTTGGAAGTTCGATAGTTTCGCTCCCAGCCATTGTCAATGACGGTACCGACTTTCTTGCCAAAGCTTGACTCACGGGCGAACTGAGCCATTTCCTCCAAGGAGCGCATCGAGTCGGCCGAGTTGCGCATCTTGGCCGACATTTCGACGCCGCCGCGCAGGCCGGTAATCTCGAGCAGCTTGGGCGTGCTCATGCCCATCGATGCGCCGACCATGAGTTCCATGGCCACCTTTTCGCTGACGCCGAGTTTTCGAGCCCATTGATCGACCTGACGCAGGGTGTCATTCGCTTCCTGATTCCGGCTCGACCCCATGCCGTGCCGGTAGCCTGTCGAGTCACTGGCGCCCTTCGCATGTGATCTTTCAAATCCGGCTTCCTGCTTGATCGCCGCCAGAGCACTTTCAGCGTACTCCGAGGATCGCTGCTGCGACGCCTGCTGCGAGCGTTCATAGTTCTCCTTGGCTGCGGCACCGAGCGAATCGTTGAGCGCCATGTCGGCGCGCACATCGCTCTTGGCCTGTTTCACCACAAAGCCGCCGCCTGAGAAATGGCTGTAATCGAAGCCACCCCGCGCCTGATACTGGGTTGCCCCTTGGCGCAGGCTCGGGCTCATATCGACGGCCAGCCCCTTCATGGTGTCGTGGCTGGCGTTGTTGAGTGAGGCATTGCCCATCTGCATGTTGCCCATGGCCAGACTGCTGGCAATCTTCTCGGGGTCGCGCGGTGGCGCGACCAGGCCGGCCACGGCCTGCATGCCGACCTCACCGCCCTTCACGATGGCCGCAGCAATGGCGGGAATGGAGATCACCAGCATGCCGGCAATGGCCTGATCGCCGACAATCGCCGTATTCAGGAAGCTCATCTGCTCGATTGAGAGGCCGCTCGATGCGCTGCCGCTGATGTACTGGCTGCGCGAATACATCGTGATGATGAAGTTCATCACGGCGTACAGCGGCGCCCAAAGCTGTATCCAGAAGAGACTTGACGCATAGGACTTGATGACCCCAGTCGCCTGGTGACCGCTCAGCACCACGAAAAGCAGGAAAACCGGGAACATCGCGTACTGCACCATCTCGATGGCGTTCCTCACTTTCGGCATGGTCGATTCCGCGATCCGCGCCATGAGCTTGTAGGAATCGCTGGTCGAGCGCAGTGATTGCGCCATCGCCAGATTGGTCTGTGCGCTGGCTGCATCCCCCAGTTGCGCCGGCAGCATGTACTGGGCATCGATCATGAAATTGGCGACGATGGCCTGCTTCACCGTGTCCTGTGCCGACGACGAAATCCCGAGAAGATAGTTGGTCGAGGTCGCCAGCGACCCGGCGATTGCCACACCGGCATCCGCTGTCGTCATGCGGGGATAGAGCCTGGACCCAAGCAGAGTCACTTGCCGGCTGGTCTCAGCGGCAATCTGGGTTGTCAGCGCCTGGTATCCCGCATCACATCCCGCCGTGCTCATCAGCGTCGGATCGGCGAGATCCCGGATCGTCACCAGCCGCGACGGGTTGGTCTTGCCGTTCAGACTGTCCCAGATGTTATTGACTTGGAGAATGTCTTCCTTCATGCGGATATAGCCGGCCGCGATATCGGGCGCGACGCACTCCCGGTAGAACTCAAGCAGATTACTGGTCAACACCGGATTCCCGCTCTTGATCGCCTGCCGTTCGGAAAGGACGCGATGTCCGAAGAGCGTCCCGTTCCTGCGGAACTTCACGTCGTCAGGCAAGGAAAAGACCGTCTCGAACGAGCCGGTAAGCCAATCCCCCACCTTGCTCATCGTGTGCGCGAACGCCCCGAGACCGATCGGCACGTTGGCCACGGCCCGCGGCGGTTCGTTACCTGTCCGATCGACGATCATGACCGTGACTTTCGGAATCAGCAGCATCGACTGGAAGATGGCGAGGAAGAAAAGCCACTTCCACATGCCATCAAGCCGCTCCCTCCCGGTCAAAGTGGCGATGACGACAACGATCATGCCGACGATGGCGATGGTTTGAAGCAGGCCACGGTAATCGCCACTGCCCATGAGCGAGGCAACCGCATTGAACATCGCCTCCAGCTCGACGACATTCCAGTAGGCATAGACCTCGTACATGGCTTACCGGTTG
>SSTA01000398.1 GCA_009469685.1 Azonexaceae bacterium
CGAGAAAGCCGCCAGCAGGGGGTGTCCGAGCAGGTAGAGGTCGCCGATGGCGTCCAGAATCTTGTGTTTGACGAACTCATCGCCGTAACGGAGCCCATCGCCATTGAGGACGCGGAATTCGTCGAGGACGATGGCGTTATCCAGGCCTCCGCCGAGGGCCAGTCCATTCTCCCGCAGATATTCGACTTCCTGCATGAAGCCGAAGGTTCGCGCTCTGGCCACTTCGCGGACGTAGGAGTGCTCCGCGAAATCCATCTCGGCTTGCTGGGCAGAACGGTCGATGGCGGGATGATTGAAGACGATGGAGAAGCTCAGTCGATAACCGTCGTAAGGCTCGAATCGAGCCCACTTATCGCCATCGCGAACTTCGATGGGCTGGGTGACGCGTATGAACTTCTTGGCGGCGTTCTGTTCCTCGATTCCGGCGGACTGAATGAGGAAGACGAAGGGTGCGGCGGAACCGTCGAGGATGGGGACTTCAGGCGCGTCGAGGTCCACCCAGGCATTGTCTATCCCCAGGCCGGCAAAGGCGGACATCAGGTGCTCAATGGTGCCGACCTTGACGCCGTCCCGCTCGAGGCAGGAACACATGCGCGTGTCGCCGACGCTATGGGCGTTCGCCGGCAAATCGACCGGATTGGGCAGATCGACGCGACGAAAGACGATGCCCGTATCGGGCGCGGCCGGACGTAAGGACATGGTCACCTTGACGCCACCGTGCAATCCAACCCCGGAAGCCCGGATAACCGACTTGAGCGTGCGCTGCTTGAGCATACTAAGTGCTTGAAAATCGTGGGAAACGGCGCATTGTAGCACAACGCGCCGCCACCCTTTTTCAGAGAAAGGCTTGGCTACATCAATCCGCCTGTTTTCGGAGGAAGGCGGGGATGTCGTATTTCTCCACACCGCTGTTGGCGAGGGCCTCGACGGTGACGTTGCGTTTACGCACCACCGCCGGGACATCGGCGATGGCGTTGTAATCCACCGCGGTCGGAGCGGCCATGTCGTGGGTACCGGTCGCTGCCAGGACAGGCGTATTGATGACTTCGAAGGTCTGACGCTTGGCGGCTGCCTGGCCCAGCCCTGTGGCAACCACGGTGACCCGCAGGGCATCGCCCATCAGTTCGTCATAGACGGCACCGAAAATGATGTGGGCGTCTTCGGCGGCAAAGGCCTTGACGGTGTTCATCACTTCGTTCACTTCCTTCATCTTGAGGTTGCCGCGACAAGCAGTGATGTTCACCAGAACGCCGCGGGCGCCGGACAGGTTGATGCCTTCCAGGAGCGGCGAGGCCACCGCCTGTTCGGCAGCGATGCGGGCGCGGTCGACGCCTGAGGCGACGGCGGATCCCATCATGGCGCGGCCCATTTCGCCCATCACGGTGCGCACGTCTTCGAAGTCCACATTCACCAGGCCCGGGTAGGTGATGATTTCGGCGATACCGCCGACGGCGTTCTTGAGCACGTCGTCGGCGGCGCGGAAGCATTCGTCGACGCCGGCGTCGTCCCCCATGACATCCATCAGCTTGTCGTTGAGGATGACGATGAGCGAATCCACGTGCTTGGAGAATTCGGCGATACCGGCTTCCGCCGACTTCATGCGCTTGCCCCCCTCGAAGGAGAAGGGCTTGGTCACCACGCCGACGGTCAGAATGCCCATTTCCCGGGCGACCTCGGCCACCACGGGAGCAGCGCCGGTGCCCGTTCCACCGCCCATGCCGGCGGTGATGAAAGCCATGTGCGCCCCTTGCAGCGAGGCCCGAATCTCCTCGCGGTGGGCATCGGCGGCGGTCTTTCCCGCTTCCGGCTTGGCTCCTGCGCCAAGGCCGGTTTTACCCAGGGGAACCTTGACGTGGGCCGTGTTGCGGGCCAGCGCCTGGGCGTCGGTGTTGGCGGCGATGAACTCCACCCCCTGCACGCCCTCCTGGATCATGTGCTCGATGGCGTTACCGCCCGCGCCACCGACACCGATCACCTTGATCACGGTTCCGGTCTCTTCCTTCTCGATGATTTCAAACATAGACGCCTCCTCTGAAAAAAACGGTCTTGCAACAGTCAAAAGTTCTTCGCGAACCACGATTTCATGTTGGACAGGACGTCTTTCACGCCCTGTTTTTCCTTGATCTTCTGGCCCCGCTTGCGCTGCGTCTGCGCTTCCAGCAGCAGGCCGAAAGCGGTGGAGAAGCGGGGACTCTGGACGACGTCGGCCAGGCTGCCGGTGTACTTGGGGCTGCCCAGGCGTACCGGCATATGGAAGATTTCTTCGCCCAGCTCGATCATCCCGGGCATCACCGAAGCCCCCCCGGTGAGGACGATCCCCGAGGAGAGCACCTCCTCGAAGCCCGCCCGGCGAAGTTCGGACTGGATCAACTCGTACAGTTCCTCGACCCGGGGCTGGATCACGTCGGCCAGCGCCCGGCGGGAAAGCTTGCGGCTCGGACGGTCGTCGACTCCGGCAACTTCAAGGGTATCCGCCGGATCGGATAGGGCCGACAGCGCGCAGCCGTACTTGCACTTGATGTCCTCGGCCTCCCGGGTCGGCGTCCGCAGGGCCATGGCGATGTCGTTGGTGATCTGATCCCCTGCGATGGGAATGACGGAGGTGTGACGGATGGCGCCCTGGGTCCAGACGGCGATGTCGGTGGTTCCGCCGCCGATGTCGATCAGGCAGATGCCGAGATCCTTTTCGTCCTCGGAGAGCACCGCGTAGCTGGAGGCCAGGGGTTGCAACACCAGGTCGTTCACCTCCAGGCCGCAGCGGCGCACGCACTTGACGATGTTCTGGGCCGCAGACACGGCCCCGGTCACGATGTGCACCCGGACTTCGAGACGCATGCCGCTCATGCCGATGGGTTCGCGGATGCCGTCCTGGCCGTCGATGACGAACTCCTGAGTGAGGATGTGCAGGATTTCCTGATCGGCTGGAATGGGCATGGCCCGGGCGGTTTCGATCACCCGGTCGACGTCGCTGGGCGTCACTTCCTTGTCCTTGATCGCCACCATCCCGTTGGAGTTGAAGCTCTTGATATGACTGCCGGCGATGCCGGTATAGACATCGCGCACCTTGCAATCGGCCATCAGTTCGACTTCCTGGATCACCCGACTGATGGTGTGGACGGTCTCCTCGATATTGACCACCACCCCCTTCTTGAGGCCGCGGGAATCCTGGGAACCCATTCCGATGACACTCAGCCGCCCCTCCGGGGTGATTTCCGCCACCAGCGCGACGATTTTCGACGTCCCGATGTCAAGGCCGACCACCAGATCCTTGTTGTCCCTGCTCATATGCCTACTTTCCCTTTCCTGCGCCAACCGCACCGCGCAGCGCGAATCCGTTGGGGTACCGTAAATCCACCACGGCCGGCAACGGATCCCGCTTGCCCACCGTTTCGCCATAAACCTCGATGAAGCGTGCCAGCCGTCCGCCCACCGGCGACTTGGGCTGCTCCCGTCCCAATTCCACCGCCATACCGTTTTCCAGGCGGAGTTGCCAGGACAACCGGGGGGACAGCTGCACGGCCACCGGTCGCTGGCCCAGGGGACGGAACGCTTCCCGCCATTCCTCGTAGCGTTTCAGCAGATCGGGCGCGGTCCCGACGGGACCATGCAGCACCGGCAACCGACCCGCCTCGGCGGGCGACAGATTGGCGGCGAAGACCTCGCCGAAGGTATTGACCATCTCGTTGTGGGCCGGCGCCCCCTCTACTTCCCAGCGGGCAGCCGGACGATGTTCCTCGACCCGCACCTCGAGCCGGGCGGGCCAGATTCGGCGGACCTCGGCGCGCCGAATCCACGGCAGCTTTTCCAGAGCCCCCCGTACGGCATCGAGATTGACGCTGAAGAAATTGCCCTTGAGCGCTCCCGGGAGCACCTGCTCCACCTCGAGGCGCCTGACATATTGCAACTCCTGGGCAAAGACCACCTCCCGGATGGGCAATGA
>SSTA01000086.1 GCA_009469685.1 Azonexaceae bacterium
AGAGGCATGCAAGGACGCCAAGACCCGGCTGCAGGAGTGGCTGCAGGGGCGCCGGCAGCCGCTCCCCAAGTACGCCACCCTGGGGACTACCGGCGCCGCTCATAGCCAGCGCTTCGAAGTTGCCTGCGAATTGGAGCGCCTCGGGGTCAGAACTGTGGGAACCGGGTCCAGCCGTCGCTTGGCCGAACAGGCTGCCGCCGAACTTGCCCTCCGGCATCTCGAACCATGAGGCCGTTGCGTTCCGGCTACGTCGCCATCGTGGGCCGGCCCAATGTCGGCAAGTCGACGCTCCTCAACCATCTGGTGGGGGAGAAAATCAGCATCGTGTCCCGCAAGGCCCAGACCACGCGCCATCGCATCACCGGCATCCGCACCGATGCCGAATCCCAGTGCGTCTTCGTCGATACACCCGGTTTTCAGACCAAGTTTTCCAATGCCCTCAATCGGGCCATGAACCGGGGCGTCACCCAGACACTGGCCGATGTAGACGTGGTCGTCTTCGTCGTCGAGGCCGGGCGTTTCGATGCCAAGGACCGAGCCGTCCTCAAGCTGCTTCCGGCCGACAGGCCGGTCATCCTTGCGGTCAACAAGACTGACCGTATCAAGGACAAGGCGGCGCTGCTGCCTTTTCTCGGGCAGTTGGGCCAGGAACGTGACTTTGCTGCCATTGTGCCCATCAGTGCCGCCAAGGGCCGGCAGACCGACCAACTCCTGGGCGAAGTCCGCAAGCACCTCCCCCACGAGGGACTGCTCTTCGACGAGGACGAACTCACCGACAAATCCGAGCGTTTCCTCGCCGCCGAATACGTCCGGGAGAAGCTTTTCCGTCTCCTGGGGGACGAATTGCCCTACGCAACGACCGTGGAGATCGAGAAATTCGAGATGGAGGGAGCCCTTCGCCGCATCTACGCCGCCATCGTTGTGGACCGTGACAGCCACAAGGCCATCGTCATCGGCAAGGGCGGAGAATCCCTCAAGCGCATCGCCTCCGAAGCCCGGCAGGACATGGAGCGACTCTTCGACGGCAAGGTCTATCTCGAAGTCTGGGTCAAGGTGAAATCCGGCTGGACCGACGACGAGCGTTTGTTGAAGAGCCTCGGTTACGAGTAGCCCTATGCAGCGGCAAAAAGTCGACGGGCAACCGGCTTTCGTCCTGCACGCCTACCCGTTTCGGGAAACGAGCCTCATTGTCGAAGCCTTCACCCGGGAATTCGGCCGTATGGCTCTGCTGGCCCGGGGCGCGCGACGACCCCGTTCGGCCCTGCGCGGGCTCCTCATGGCCTTCCAGCCCCTTGAACTCGCCTGGGCAGGAAAGGGCGAAGTGCTGACCCTGATGAAGGCCGAGTGGCAGGGGGGTATCCCGCTGCTCAGGGGCGAAGCGCTCTTCTGTGGCTATTACCTCAATGAACTGCTGATGCACCTTCTGCCGCGGGAAGACGCCCACGAGCGGCTTTTCGACCGCTATCGGGACATCCTCGGCCATCTGGCTGCCGACCCCGGTGGCAAAGTGAAGGAAGCCGATCTGCGGGCCTTTGAGAAGGCCTTGTTACAAGAGCTGGGCTACGGGCTGACCCTCGATCACGACAGCGATGGCCGGCCCATTACCGCCGCGGCTCACTACCACTACCGCATGGAGCAGGGGCCGGTGCGTCTCGCACACGCTGACGAGGCGGAAGATGCAGTGCGCGGCCAGACATTGATCGATCTGGCCGCCGAAGATTTCGCCGATTCGCGCAGCCGGGCGGAAGCCAAGCAGTTGATGCGTACGCTGATGGCGTATTATCTCTCGGGCAAGGAATTGGAAACACGCAAGATATTCAAGGAGTTGCAAGAATTATGATTGAATTGGGCGTCAATATTGACCACATCGCTACCCTGCGCCAGGCACGTCGCACCTATGAGCCTGATCCTGTCTGGGCGGCGGTCGAGGCCCACCTTGGCGGCGCAGACGGCATCACCGTCCACCTGCGGGAAGACCGTCGCCACATCCAGGACGACGATGTGCGCCGCTTGCGGGACCTGACCCAGATCAAGCTCAATCTCGAGATGGCTGCCACCGACGAGATGGTTGGTATCGCCTGCGCCTTGAAGCCGGAAATGGCCATGCTCGTGCCCGAGGGACGTCACGAGGTGACCACCGAAGGCGGCCTCGACGTGGCCGGGCAGGAAGCCCGGCTGAAGGACGTCGTGAGCCGTCTGGCCGGCGCGGGGATCGTCACCAGCGTCTTCATCGATGCCGAACTCCAGCAGGTCGAGGCCGCGGCCCGTATCGGTGCCCGGGTCTGCGAAATCCACACCGGACCCTACGCCCACGCATTCTATGACAAGGGGCGGGATGCCGAGGCACCGGCCGTCCTTACCGAACTCGACAAGATCCGAAATGCCGGCCAGACCGTCCGTGCACTGGGCATGCGATTCAACGCCGGTCACGCCCTCAATTACTACAACGTCCAGCCGGTGGCCCGACTTTCCGGTGTGCGGGAGCTTCATATCGGCCACGCCATCGTCAGCCGGGCTACCTTCGTCGGTCTGCGGGAAGCCGTGCGGGAAATGAAGCAGCTCATGCGCGAGGCGGCGGACCGCGGCGAATGATCCACGGCATCGGCACCGACATCGTCGCCGTCTCCCGGCTCACAAGCATGTGGGAGCGTCACGGCGAGCGCATCGTCGACAAATTGCTTGCCCCCTGCGAGCGCCAAGGATTCGCCGGGGC
>SSTA01000399.1 GCA_009469685.1 Azonexaceae bacterium
ACGGCATCGTGCGGATCCAGGGCGATGACCCGCCGGATCATGGCCTCCGCTTGGACGGGCTCCCCGCAACGCAGGTGCACGAAGGCCAGACCCTTGAGGGCGGCCAGCGCCGGTCCGGGGGCGGATTTCCACAGAATCCAGTCATCGGGCAGGCCGGCGCTGCGAGCGGCCGCCGCGACCCAGCCCCGGGCGGCGGCGAGCGCCTTGTCGAATTCGCGACAGCGGTTGTAGTGTTTGACCAGACAGCGACGGGCGGCAAGGACGTCGGGCGCCAGCGAAATGGCCTCGAGGAAAAGGCGTTCGGCCAGGTTGCGGTCGTCGAAATAGGCTGCAACGCCTTGCTGGATCAGGGTGCTGACTTCAGGCGGCATTGGGCCGAAGTCGACTTTGTCGTCATCATCGATTGCGTTCATTTTTGCTGGGTGTCGTCGGTAAGGGAAACCGACCGGCTGAAGCAACAAGCGTGCAATCCCTACGAGGAGTCACAATGTTTCTTGCCATGAACCGCTTTCGCATTGCGCTCGGGCGCGAGGAGGATTTCGTCGCCCACTGGCGTAGCCGCAACAGCTACCTGGACGCGGTTCCGGGTTTCGTCTCGTTCCATCTGCTGCGGGGCGAGAGCAGCGACCAATACACCTTGTTCGTCTCCCATTCGACCTGGGAGTCGGAGCAGGCCTTTTCCGACTGGACGCATTCCGAAGCCTTTCGCAGAGCCCACATGCAGGCCGGGCAGACCCCGCGGGATTTCTACCGTGGTCCGCCGCAACTGGAATTGTTCGAGTCGGTGCTCTGATGTTGGGCGGCGCACCGCGTCCGTGGACGTGGTGCCCGCCTGGCCGCCGAAGTGTGGGAGGTCCACACAAGGGATTGCTTGGGCGTCGCCAAGCTTGCAGCGGTAGACTTCAGGCCTGCGGGGATTCCGGCCTGCTCCCGCCAAGGTGGTCGCAAAGCTCCAAGGCGCGGGCGACGATGCAGGGCGAGAGATGAGAGCACGCGGTACAGCGACTGCGAATTCCTGAAATATTGAATGAGCCGGGTTCGTACAGCGCCGAAAGCACCCTGAGTTCTTCGGGTGCGGGCCAGCGTAATTTGCCCGCCGGCTTCGTGAAGTAATCCAGGGTCGCCAGAAAGGTCGCGGCGAATCTCGCCCTTAGGTCGGACTGGGTTGAGGATTCAACCAGATGCGATTCAAGCTTGCAGGCCGCCTCGTCAGATTTTTCTTGTTGCACTTCGAATCCATGGCTGCGGGGTCAGGACTGCCGATTATAGGCAAGCGGCTAGAACGAGGGCATCGCATGGATGGGGTAATTTTCTCTCCTGCTGAGGGCATTTTGGCCTGCTCCGACGCCTGGAGAGCAAGGACGACTCTCCCTAGTCGCTGAGCAGCCCATGCTCCAGAGCGAAGCGGGTGACTTCCGCCGAGCTGTGCAGGTCCAGCTTCGCCATCAGGTTGCGCCGGTGCGAGCCGATGGTCCCCGGGGATAGATGCATGCGTTGGGCAATCTGGGTCGAGGTGAGGCCCTCGGCGATCAGGACGAGGACCGCCTTCTCCCGTCGGGTCAACTGGTCGGCGGCCCGCGACCTGGGCGGCGGGCGCTGCCCGGCCGGTTGCGACATGCCGGCGGATTTGAGGAAGGATTCCAGGCGAATCATGAGATTTTCGGTTTCGTGGGTGAGTCGCTTCTGGGCACTGACGTCCTGGCAGGTGCCGATGATCCGGGTGGCCCAGCCGTTTTCGGTGCGCTCCATGACCTTGCCGCTGGCCAGAACCCAGACCCAGTGGCCATCCGTATGCCGTATCCGGTGCTCGATCTGGAAGATCGGGGTCTCGCCCTTGAGGTGCTGCCGGAAGACCGCAACGGCATACTCCAGGTCGTCCGGGTGGATCGCGCCGACCCAGCGTTCCCGCGTCATGGCGCCCCGTTGCGGGTCGAGGCCGAAGATCTCGAATACCCGGGCGTCGCAGACCATGTCCCCGCCGAGCATATCTACTGACCACATGCCCGAGGAAGATCCCCGCATCGCCAGTTCGAGCTGTTCCTTGCTGTGCTTGAGTTCGTCTTCCAGAGCCCGGCGCTGGGTGGTGTCGCGCACCACGGCGATCCACATCGGCTCCTGTTCCGGGAGCGTATGGCTGGAGATGGTCGAATTCGTCCAGAAACGGGTTCCATCCTTGCGCCGACTGATGCTGTCGCCTTGCCAGGTGCCTTCCTCCCGTAGGGCGCGCCGCACCTTCTGGGCGCTCGTCTCCGCGTCGGCCGTATCGTCTCCATTGAGCATGGCAATGTCCCGACCGATCAGTTCACCGGCTTCGTAACCGAACATGGCGTCGAAGCTCGGGTTGCTGAAAAGAATCTGGCCCTGTCCCGAGAAGACGATGACGCCATCGCTGATCGCGGCCAAAACTTGGAGCTGGTCGGCAATATTGCGACGCCGCTCGCGGCTTGGCGCCGCGATGTCGAATGATGCCAAATAGGCGCGCGAAACGCCTTCGACAGGCTGGACGCTGACCTCGCAATACGCCGGAGCCCCATCCTTGCGGCGCTGAATGACCTGGCCCTTGAAGTAGTTGCGGGTGCCGATCTGATGCAGAACCTCCTGCCAGAAGCGCTCGCAGCTGGCCCGATCGGGAAAGAGGTTCCGGCAAGGCTGGTCGATCAGTTCGGTCTCGGCGTAGCCGAGCAGTCGGTGTAGCGCTTCGTTTGCCCACAGCACCGACCAGTCGCTGAAGTCGACCGGTAGGCCGGTATGATCGCTGGCCTTTGCGGCCAGATGGCTTTGCGCGGAGAGGTCCATGGGCATTGCCTCGCTGAAACGACAGACAAGAGGAAAGTATGCCTTTCCTCATAGTGTGGTTTGCGAAAAATCAATAGAACGCGAAATTTTCATCACGGAAAGGCTCGCAATTCCTAGCTTAACCTTGGCGAGGTGGGGGACGCTGGCGCCGTTTCTGCTCGGCAACCCGACCGCAGCGAGGGCTACCGCGCAGCCCGGTGAACCCATCTGCTCATGCCATTGCGTCGGCAAGCTGGGTGCGCGAATAAACCCTCCCAGGCCGATAGCACTCTCGAGCGGACCGTCGGAGATAAATCAAACGACAAGCGCTCGTCAATACGACGATTGACCAGTATCGATCAGCCCTGGATACTCCCAAAAATGCGCAGGACTTCCGATCCTGGGTGGCATCCTGAAGATTTGGCGGGCCCCCCTGGGCAGGGTCCAATGAAGACTCAACACAAAGAACCGACGAGCAGGTTTCGCTATCGCGAGGAAGGTTCGATTGGCGTAGCGGTGAGGAGCCCGAGGTGACCCCGTGAGCGGCGTTCGAGGATTGGCTGCGCGGTAAGCGGGTTGCGATTCAATGCCCGGCATTCCCTGCGGGTTGTGCTTCGGCCCCGGACCACCGCCACGGCTCTTCGCTCCAGGCGTCAATCGAGCGACGAACCGGTCGCCATGAATCGATTCGATGCCCGACCCGTAGCGGCGGAAAATGCAGGGTGTCGGCTCGCCGGAACGAAGATTTGAAGTCTCTCGGAAAACCTGTATCGCGGGCCATAAACTCAACCCCGGGTGGCGCGTGCAGCGCCTTTGCTTGGCGTTCCCAAGCTATTGATTATGAATAAAACTGAGCGGAAAAATCGCGAAGGTATGATGGAACGGCGACATTTCCTTTTTTTGCAGGGCGAACCCACCTCGTTTTACAAGCGTGTTGGCGACGGACTCGCCAGATTGGGTTATCAGGTCACAAGGATCAACTTCTGCGCCGGAGACCAGCTCTTCTGGCACGGGCCGAATGCGATCGGTTACCGTGGCAGGCTTTCCGATTGGCCAGGCTTCCTTGCGGAATTCCTGGATTCCCGGCGGGTGACCGATATTTTTCTATGTGGCGAACAACGGAGTTATCACAAAGTCGCCATAGCGATGGCGCATACCCGTGGCGTCAGAGTGGTCGTGACCGATCTGGGTTATTTGCGTCCGGATTGGATAACCCTAGAGCAAGACGGTATGAATGGAAGCTCACGCTTCCCCCGGGACCCGGAAAAAATCATGGCGCTAGCCGAAAATTCCCCGGATATCGATACTGCGGTGCGCTATAGAAATAATTTGTTTGCCATCGAAGCCATTTATCTGTTCTTTGAACTTGCAAACTCCTTGTTTTCCTTCTTGTATCCCCATTATCGCCGCACCGACAACAGAGAACATCTGGTGCTGCACTATCTCCATGGGACTAAAAGACTTTTTCTGTCGAAGGCGAAAAAGAACCGCGCAGCGAATCACCTGACTTCGTTGAAGGAAAGCGGCGCACCCTATTTCCTCTTTCCCCTGCAATTGGAGCACGATTACTCGATTGTTTCCTATTCGCCTTTTGCAGACCTGGAGGAGCCGATACGGCTTGTGATGAAGTCCTTCGCGGAAAACGCGCGTGCCCAGACCAGGTTGGTCTTCAAGACTCATCCCTTGGATACCGGAATGAAGAATTGGGAAAGGCGGATATTTCAATGGGCGTCGGAAGCGGGCCTGTCCGATCGTATCGATTTTTTCGACGGCGGAAATCTGGACGAGATGATCAACGGAGCGCAGGGGGTGATTACGGTGAATAGCACTGCCGGGATACGCGCATTGCAGCTCGGTTGCCCGGTCATGATCCTGGGGGATGCCATCTACAATATCGTCGGCATGACGAATCAAGGGCCGCTCGACCACTACTGGCGGGAGCCTGGGAAGCCTCATCGGGAGCTGGTCGAGGCTTTTCTCAAACTGATGGCGCAGACCATTCTGGTGCGAGGGGTGTTTTTCAACGAGCCGGGACAGAGCGCTGCGGTGGATGAGACCGTTCGACGCCTCCGGGAGAATAAAGTTGGCGTGCCGTTATGACGCCATTGGGCCTTCATGATGAGCCCGTGGAGGTTGATTGCTTTTCTTGAAGATATTTTTGGTTTGAATGTCCGGAATATGATTCAGCAGAGAGTAGGCCCAGGCCGAATATCGGTTGAATATATTCCATGAGGCCCAAATGGCAATCCTGCGGGGGATAATGGATGCGCCAAAGTCTCTCTTGACCTCGTACGTGGTGACTCCCATGTCCAGCCGGTTGACTCCCAAGTGTATTGCAGTTTCCACGACCTTCTGGCAAACATAGATATAGAGGCTGTCGTTCTCCGCCTTCGTGCGCCCGAAATTTCTCCAGCGGAGAGTGTCTCCGTCCAGAAGCAGCAGGGCATGACCCACCAGACTATCGTTGGAGTAGACGAGCAGTACTTTCGATCGCGTACCAAACTTTATTGAGAAATCTCGATAAAAGGCTGGCGTCAATGTCTCCCCGCTATATTCGGTGGCATGTTCGTGAACGACATGCCACTGTTGCCAAAGCACCTCGGCCAGATGGTCAAATTGATCGCGTAGCTCACAGCGTATTCCATTAGCCTCGTTTATCCGCGCGTGCCTTTGCAGTTTGCTGCGAAAATAGCTTTTCATGGAAGAAAGGTAATCAGTCGGGGTGTCCCAGGCAATGTCCAGGGTCGCTACGGGCAGGCAGGCTACGAACTGATAACCAAGATCGATCAGGCATGGCTCGCTGGGACGGTCCTGCGGCTCGAATGCCCCGATGATGACCAAAAAGATTCCGTTGTCCCGCGCGAATTCAACCAGGGTCTTCGCGAGGGTTTCGGTTGCCTTTCGATGGCAAATTGCATCGCGGTTGGCAGAATCGCTGGTCAGAGAAATCGGTAAGGCGCATTCCAGCATTCTGATTTTCAGGAAATTCGGGAATAGTTGTCGGATTCCCTTGAGCGCCGATCTTAACCAGCCCGACGCAAAGATCGCGATATCCGTTCTTGTTATACTGAAATGCGTCAATCCAACGAGTTGCTCGTTTTCATCAAATAACATTCCGTATCGACGGTGATTGTCGTGGGTATCCAACGATTCGATCATCTCGAGGTATTCTGGGGTATAGGTATAGCAGCGGGCCTTTGCAAGAGAATTCCATTCCGTCAGCGGAACCCTGCTTAGGCTATCAAATACCCTGATCTTGTACATATCTGCGGCAGTCTTTCGAGATGGCTTATCGCTAGGAGGCCTTCTCGCCTTCGCTATGCTTGAATATATTTCGACTTCTTATTTCCGGTGTGTGATTGAGTAACGAATAGACATAACCGGTGAATATATTTGGAATGCGGGCTGTTTTGATGGCAATATTGACCGGCAGAGTCTGGGCTCCCAGGTTCAATTTTGGCTCGTAAGTCGTCAGGCCAAGTTCCAGGTGCTTCACCCTCAACAGGATCGCGGTCTCGACGATCTTGTGGCACATATAAAAATAGAGATTGTCTTTGACGGACTCCTTTCGCCCAACGTAGAGCCAGCGGAGTATTTCACCGTCCACGAACAGGAGGACATGGCCTACCAATTCGTCGTCGCGATAAAAGAGCAATGCCTTGGATTTGGATCCGAGTTTCGCAGAGAACTCCCGGTAGAACTCCGGCGTTAGTCTTTCGCGCTGGAACTCCTTCGCACTCTCATGGACGACTAGCCATTGATCGCAGAGGCTGTCGGCGAGTTCGCCAAAGTCGTCGCGGAGCTCGTAGCGGATACCGCGGTCTTCGTTTGTCTTTTGATGAATAAGTATCTTTCTTCGATAATGGCTTTTCAGGGATGAAAGATATTGGTCCGGCGTTTGCCAGGTAATATCCATAAAGGTGTTGGGCAGGCTTGCCACGACATGGTAGTTCAGGTTTCTTATATGGGGCTCAAGATAGGCATTTCGCGGTTCAAAATCCCGGATGACTACGACAAAGGCCCGTTGTTTCTTTGCAATATCGGATAGGGTGGTATCGAGAAATGCCAATATTTCTTCCTCGTTACAGCCCGCTTTGACGACGATTGGTTTATTCATTGTGATCGGCGTTCCGCATTCGATCATTTTGAATTTCAAAAATCCGGGAAAGATGCTTCTTATCGCGTTCAGGGCCTTTTTAAGCCATCCTGTCGAGAAAATCGCAATATCCGTTGTGATGGTATAGAAACTCGCCAAGGCCACAGGCACGGAATTTTGGTCGTAGATCAGCGCATGGTTGTAGCGAAAATCATTGAGTCCAGAGTCTTCAAGAACTTCCCAGAATTCATGGGAGTAGGTACTGGAATGTCCCGCGACCAAAGCGTTCCAGGGTTCAGAGGGAACATCGCGGATGCTGTTGAAGATTTTTACGCTATACATGTCGGTGTTGTTTTGTGACGACTCTTAGGGTGCTTCCGTAGACACGGACCCGTTGCCGAAATCGCCCGCTGGGGCGCAAGGATCTTCGGCCTCGGCGACCAGAGGGCTTTGCGCTGCGATGTCCATGGTTGATCGGATCCCGGGAAGTGTTGGGGAAGCAATCTGGAAGTCATGGACTCCGGTAGGGCAGGAATGCCGATCAGATTGTCCCAAAGAAGGGCTGAGGGGGGCATTGTCGTCGACCATGGCCGCGGTTTCCAGGGTCACCGCCGGAATCTTAAGGCGGTTGCCGGGTCAGCCGACGCCAGAAGGCGTTATTGGGAGCAACTGACCCTCTTCCCAGGGGTGACTTCTCTGACTGCCTTTTCTCGCAAGGACTTAATGCCACGTTAAGTTCAGGGTCTTAGCCTAGCGTCCGTCATCGATCACACGGAGGACGCCATGAACAACCTCTTTCTCTTGATTCTGGCGGCGGGTCTGCCGCTGGCTCCCGTCGCTTCGGCCGAAACCGCCACGGACTTCCAGAGTCGCTACCAGGCTGAAGTCCGGCAGAGCGATCCCAATTTCGAAGGATCTCCGCAGCGCGGCAGACAGTTCTTCCAGCGGGTCGGGGTCAAGGACTGGAGTTGCTCCACCTGCCATACCGAAAATCCCGCAGCGGTGGGCAAGCACGCAGTGACTGCAAAACCCATCGATCCCTTGGCGCCGGCTGCCAACGGTCAGCGGTTCACCCGGGCGGACAAGGTGGAGAAGTGGTTCAAGCGCAATTGCAACGATGTGCTCGGACGGTCTTGCAGTACCCAGGAGAAGAGCGATGTCCTGGCCTACCTGATCGCGGTTAAACCCTGAGGAGACCTACCATGAAATCGATTACCTACCTGTTGCTGACGATCTTGCCGATACTCGCTTCCGACGCCGCCTTCGCTGAGGAGGGGCGGCGCTATGTCCTCAACAAGGACTACCGCGACGAATGCGGAAGCTGCCATGTGCCTTACCCGCCGCAGATGCTCCCGGCGCGGTCCTGGAATGTCCTGATGACTGGCCTGGACAAGCATTTCGGGAGCGATGCCAGCCTGGATCCCGCCAAAGCGCGGCAAATCGGCACCTATCTCGCGTCCAACGCCGCCCGCTCCGATCGTCCGGACGCGTCCCGGACCGCGCCGCGAATTACGGAAACTCCGGGATTCCGGCGCGAGCATCGGGACGGTCATGACGGTCTGACCGCTGCGCTTTGGCGGTCGCCGGCGGTCAAGACGCCCGCCAATTGCGGTGCCTGCCACACCCAGGCTGCAGAGGGCAGCTACCGCGAAAACGAAATCCGCATTCCCCGCAATCCCTGAGGAGCACTCTGATGAACACGACCCTGCCTGGCGCATCTGCCATTCCCGCCTCCCCGTGCCGCGAAAAGGCCGACATTCGAACCGTCCCCGTCTGGGATCTGCCGACGCGGGCATTTCATTGGCTGATGGCGCTCTCCTTCGTCGGCGCCTACCTGAGCTCGGAATCCGAGCGTTTCCGGGACGTCCATGTCATGTTCGGCTACACCCTGGCCGCCTTGATCGGGTTTCGCCTAGTCTGGGGACTGATCGGCACCCGGTATGCCCGATTCTCCTCCTTCCTCTTCTCGCCCGGCCGGCTGGTGGAGTATCTCAAATCCCTTGTCAGCGGAAATCCGCAGCACCATGTCGGGCACAACCCCGCCGGGGCATTGGCGATCTTCCTCCTCCTCGGTCTTGGGCTGGCGACGGTGGTGAGCGGGTTTGCCACCTACCAGGAAATCGGTGGAGAATGGCTCGAAGAGCTGCATGAAGCAGTTTCCGGCGCCATGCTGGCCGTGGTGGCGGTCCATATTCTGGGAGTGGTGGTGAGCAGCGTGCTGCATCGCGAAAATCTGGCCAAGGCCATGATCACTGGCAGGAAGGTCGGGACACAAGAGCAGGGGATTGCCAAGCGGCGCGGCCTGGTGGGCGTTCTGCTCGTGGTGGCGGTCCTGGGCTACTGGGGCGCCGACCGGATGCTGGGAAGCTCCGATGCTCAAGGCGATCGTGGCACCCCGCGGGTCGAGTCCCGCCACCATGCCGACCGCGATTGAGGCCGGGCGAAGATGCGTCTGCTGATCGTCGAGGATGACCCGCTCCTGGGGGATGCCCTGCAGGCCGGCATGACGCAGGCGGGATTCGCCGTGGATTGGGTGACCGACGGGGTCGCCGCGGAAGCGGCACTGGCTGGCGAATTGGCAGCCCGTTACGAGGCCGTCGTCCTCGATCTGGGACTGCCGCGCAGGGACGGCTTGACGGTCCTGCGCGGGTTGCGTTCCCGGGGATGTCGCCTGCCCGTGCTCGTCCTGACTGCCCGGGATGCGGTCGAGGATCGCATTGCCGGCCTCGACAGCGGTGCCGACGACTACTGCCTCAAACCCTTCGACATGGGCGAACTCGCTGCCCGCCTGCGGGCGCTCATCCGGCGTTCGGAGGGGCAGCCGACCCCGGTCCTCGAGGCCTCGGGAGTCCGTCTCGATCCGGCCTCCCATGCGGTGTCGGTCGACGGCCAATCCGTCGAACTGGCCGCGAAGGAGTTCGCCTTGCTGCACGCGCTTCTGCTCAATGCCGGCCGGGTTCTTTCCCGCAGCCAGCTGGAAGAGCGGCTCTACAGCTGGAACGACGAAACCGGCAGCAATACCGTCGAGGTCTATATCCACCACCTGCGCCGCAAGCTGGGCAAGGACCTGATCCGCACCATCCGTGGCGTGGGCTACCTGGTGCGCAAAGACTGAGAGCCTGTGAAAATTCCGTTCGCCCACGCTCGTCATGTCCAGCCGCGCCCGCTCGGCGCTGCCAATGTTCGCCATAGCCAGAGCTATGGCTGTGCTTTGCGCCTTGATCGTGCCCCCCTGAGCACGCCGCTCGGGTGCGCCCGAAAAATTCACCGGCTCTGAGCCATGGCACGGCGCTCCTCGCTCAAGGTCCGCGTCGCCCTGCGCGCCAGTCTGCTGGTCGGGCTGCTCTGGCTGGGAGCCGTGGCCCTGACCTGGGTCGAGGCCCGCAAGGAAGCCACTGAACTCTTCGATGCCCACCTGGTTCAGGCAGCCTCGCTGCTTGTGGCTCAAACGAACCTGCAGCTTGAGCACGACGACGATTCCGGAGAGATGTTCGAGGAAAGCCACGCACCCGGGCTGCATCGCTACGGGCGCCGGGTCGCTTTTCAGGTGTGGGCGGACCGGCGCTTGACCCTGCACTCGGCGAACGCTCCATCGGTGCCGCTCAGTCCGGTGGAGGAGGGTTTGTCCGACAGCCTGACGGCAGGGGAGCGCTGGCGGGTGTATTCCGCCTGGAATGCGCGGCGCCAGGTCCTGGTCCAGGTCGGGGAGCGCATGTCGGCGCGCGATGAAATCACCCGGGCAATGGCCGCAGGGCTGCTCCGCCCCTTGCTGGTGGCGCTTCCTCTGCTGGCCTTATTGATCTGGTTCGCCGTGCGCCAGGGAATGCGTCCACTGGATGCCCTCGCCGGTGCGGTGGAGGCCCGATCGCCCGACAAGCTCACGGCGCTTCCCGACGCGGGTCTGCCTGCCGAGGTGTTGCCGCTGGTCGAGCGTCTCAATGCGCTTTTCGAGCGTGTGGCGAGCACTTTCGAGAAGGAGCGGCGCTTTACCGCCGACGCGGCCCATGAGCTGCGGACGCCTTTGGCCGGCCTGCGCGCCCAGGCTCAGGTGGCCCGGGCCGCGGGGGACGACGCGAGCCGCCTCCATGCCCTCGATCAATTGATCGCCGGGTGTGACCGGATGGCTCATGCGGTGGAGCAGATGCTGGTCCTCGCCCGGGTCGAAAACGTGCGGCCGGAGGACTTCACGACGGCGGATTTCGTCTCGGTGGCACGCGAAGTTGTCGCGGATCTGGCGCCCGCGGCCCTCGATCGCGAGGTGGCGATCGAACTCGATGCCGTCGAAACTGCACCGATACGCGGAAACCCGGTGTGGCTGGCGATGCTGTTGCGCAATCTGGTGGATAATGCCGCGCGTTACAGCGCTGAAGGAGGTTCCGTTGACGTCGCGATTGGCTGTGCGGGTAGAGCGGTGGTGCTCACGGTGCGCGACAACGGGCCTGGCGTCCCCGCAAGCGAACTTGCACGGCTCGGCCAGCGTTTTTGGCGCAGTCCCGGGACGCAGCGCAGTGGCGAGGGCAGCGGTCTGGGATTGTCCATCGTCGGTCGAATCGTGGAGCTGCACGGTGGCCAGCTGGCGTTCCGCAACAATCCGGCCGAGGCCGGGGGAGGATTGACGGTGGAGGTTCGACTGCCCGGTGTCGGGGAAAGCGGGGAGCGGTGAGATGGCACGGCCGTCGCTGAAGCGCTATGCCCTGCTGTCCATCGTTGCCGCGTTGGCGACCATTGCCCTGAAGGGCGTCGCCTGGTGGCTGACCGGATCGGTGGGACTGCTCTCGGACGCCGCCGAATCCCTGGTCAATCTGGCGGGAGCCCTGATGGCTCTGGCAATGCTGACCCTGGCCGAACAGCCCGCAGACGACAATCACGCCTTCGGCCATGGCAAGGCGGAGTACTTCTCCAGCGCCTTCGAGGGTTTCCTGATCGTCGTGGCGGCCGTGGCGATTTCCTATTCGGCGGTGGATCGCCTGATCCATCCGCGTCCCCTGGAAGCGCTGGGATTGGGCTTGGGCTTCTCCGCCGTGGCTTCGGTCATCAATTATCTGACGGCCAGGGTGCTGATGACCGTCGGTAGGCAGCACCATTCCATCACTCTGGAGGCCGACGCCCACCACCTCATGACCGATGTCTGGACCTCGGTCGGCGTCATCGTCGGGGTCGGACTGGCGGGGGCGAGCGGGTGGCAATGGCTCGATCCCCTCATTGCCGTGGCGGTTGCGGTCAATATTCTGGGGACAGGGTGGCGGCTCCTCCAGCGCTCGGCAGACGGGCTGATGGATGCGGCGCTGCCCGAAGAACGGCGCGTCGAGATCGCCGCCGTCCTCGAAGATTACCGTCGCCAGGGTCTGGAATTCCACGCCCTGCGTACCCGCCAGGCCGGGAGTCGGCCATTCGTCAGCGTCCATGTGCTCGTTCCGGGGCAATGGACGGTACAGCGGGGCCACGACTGGCTCGAGCGGATCGAGGAGTCCATTCGGCAGGCGGTTCCCGGGTCCCACGTGACGACCCACCTCGAACCTCTGGAAGACCCGGCCTCCCAATCGGACCAAGACCTGGATCGCCAGGAGGACGGTGGCTGAGCCGCTAATGCCGCGAGAACAGGTCCCGGAGCTTGCAGAGGGTGGTCGTGATGTCGAAGCGGGGGTCGGGCAGGGCTTCGCCGGCCAGGATACGGGTGATGGCAATGGCCGGATCTTCTTCGCCGGTCAGCAAGACTTCGGTCCCCCGCATTTTCATGTGGCGTATAAAGCCGTCGCCGGCGCTCGCGGCGACCACGATGTCCACGCCGTCCAGGGGATGGGGCCGGTCGTCCTCGAAATGGTGCAGGACTTCGTCCTTGGCGAGTTCGATACGTCGCGGGGCCGGCAACAGGCGATCGGAACGGTGTTCCGTCAAGTCGTAGAGCAGCCATTGGCGGGCTTGGCCGGCGTGGCCGCTGACGGCGGTGAAATCCCGGGTGGCGATGGCGATTTTCACTGGTATCCGTAAGTCTTGATGACTGCCCGAGCCCTGTCGCCCTTCAGGTAGGCGAGCAAGGCGCTGGCGGCGGCGGGGACTGCCGTCCGGGTGAGTACGACGGCGTCTTGGCGGATCGGCTGGTGCAGGTCGGCGGGGACGATCCAGCCCGAGCCCTGGGTCAGTTGGCCGTTCGCCCAGACCTGGGAGAGGGCGATGAAGCCCAGGTCCGCGTTGCCGCTGGCGACGAATTGATAGGCCTGGGCGATGTTCTCGCCCAGGACGAATTTGCCCTGCAGGGCGGGCAGCAGTCCTAGGGAGGTCATGGCTTCGATGGCCGCCGCGCCATAGGGGGCGGTCTTGGGATTGGCGAGGGCCAGACGGGCGAAATCGCCCCGGCGCAGGATGTCGCCGCTACCATCGACCCGTTCCGGCCGCGGGGACCAGAGGATCAGGCGCCCGACCGCGTAGGGCGTCTGGCTGCCGCTGCGGGCGAGGCCCTCGCGCACCAGACGGGCCGGAGTCTCGTCGTCGGCGGCGAGCAGCACGTCGAAGGGGGCGCCGTTGGCGATCTGGGCGTAGAACTTGCCGGTGGCGCCGAAGGCGAGGTGCAGCCGATGCCCGGTTTCGGCCTCGAAATTCCGGGCAATGACCTGCATGGGGGCCGCGAAGTTGGCGGCGACGGCGACCTGGATATCCTCGGCATGGAGTATGCCTGCGGCCAGGATGCAGAGAGCGGCGAGGCAGTGGCGAAGTCGCATGGGCGGCAGATATACCACTCAGGCGTCGAAATGCAAGGCAAGGCTGGAGAGGAGGCGCTGGAGCGACAGATTCTCCTCGCTCTCCAGGATGCCGGGCACGGGATGGGGGTACTCGAAAAAGACGCCATAGGTGCCGGGCTTCTGGCCGTGGAGGAAGACATGGGCACGCAGGCGCTCGAGTTCGGCATGGCGCAGGGTGACCATGGCCGGGTCGCCACTGTCGGGAACCACATCGCAGGCGCCGGCCAGGCGCTCGTCGAAGGAAACCAGGACGCGGCGGATGGCACGGTCCTTGGGGGCTGCCCAGGGGTTGGCGTTCATGGCAGGAGCTCCGGGGTAATGGCGGCGAGCCAGGCGTCTAGTCGCCCTTCGGTCAAGGCCGCTTGGTGATGCTGGTCGATGGGCAGGCCCAGGAAGTGGTCACCGTCCAGGGCCTTGGAGGCCTCGAACTCGTAGCCCGCGGAAGGCCAGCGGCCCACCAGGCGGGCGCCGCGGGCGGCCAGAGCATCGTGCAGGACGCCGATGGCGTCCACGAATTCATGGGGGTATTTCTTCTGGTCGCCGAGCCCGAAGAGGGCAATGGTCTTGCCGGAGAGGTCGAAACCTTCGAGCAGGGGCAGGAATTCCTCCCAACTGGGCTGGGAAAGCCCGCAGGATTCGCCGGGCAACATGCCGTCGCCCAGGGTTGGGCTGCCGAGAATGAGCGCGTCGTAGGCGAGGAAATCGGCGAGGGTGGTGCGACCGATGTTCACCGGCGGAGCGGCGGCATCGCCCAATTTGCGGGCGATCTGCTTGGCCACCAGCCGCGTGCGGCCGGTATCGGTGCCGAAAAAGATGCCGATTCTGGCCATGGCGATGGGCTAGGGCAATGGCTCTTCCTGGGTCAGCTCGTCGGGCAGGACGCCTACCGGGAGTCCGAGGCTGCCCTCGGGACCGGTCTCGAAGCGCACCAGGTAGATTTCTTTGCTGGGATCGATTTCCGAGTGGCCGAAATGCACCACGACACCGCGGGAACCGGCGGGAGCGATGAGGCCTTCTTGTTCATCGACGCCGGGCATGCCACCGTCGTTGAGGATGTCCTCGGCGGCAAAAACCAGGTCTCCGATTTCGTATTGGACTGTGACCATGTCAGGCCTCCTGGCGGAAGGGGGATCGGGGCGCGCTGGATCTCATGTCAGCTCCAGATGTCGCCGGGGGCCTTCAGGCGCTCCACCGGCCGGTCCAGGAGAAGGTGCTCATCGATCAGGGTGGCGACGTCCGTGGGCTTGATGCCCACGTACATCACGCCTTCGGGATAGACGATCACGCTGGGACCGATGTCGCACGGCCCCAGGCAGCCGGTATTGGTGAGCTGGAAACCCGAGGCCCACAGATTGCGGGTGGTGAATTCGTCGGAAAAGGCCTGCCAGACTTGGCCGCAGCCCTTGTCCTGGCACGAGCCGCGAGGATGTCCCTGGGGGCGGCCCTGGACGCAGACGAGAACATGTTTTTTCGGTTTTGGCATGGCGATTCTCCTTGAGGGGTATCGACGACAGCGCAATTTGGGTGCCAGCCGGATACCCTGTCGATTCAAGGCGTTGGAGTGTCTGTGCTGTGTCGCATATCCGACAATTGGTCAAAACTGCTTCACTTCGATGTTCAGGGTCTGGATGCGGTAGGCGATCTGGCGCGGCGTCATCCCCAGAATTCGGGCGGCTTTGGCCTGCACCCAGCCGGCCTGCTCCAGGGCGGCAATGACGCGGTCCCGCTCCGAGAGGTCGGGGTCGCCGGGGTCGGCGGCGTACGGCGCTTCGGTCACCGCGGGAGCGGGCCCCCGGGTCGGTCGGGGGGCCGACCGCTCGCGGGGGGTGGCGAAACGGATCAGATCGACATCGATGCGGCCATCTTCGGAAAGCACGGCGGCCCGCTCCAGGCAGTTTTCCAGCTCGCGTACGTTGCCGGGCCAGTCGTGGGCCGCCAGGCGGCGCTGGGCCAGGTCGCTGAGGGCCAGCTTGCGCTTCTGGTCGTTGCCGATCTTGCTCAGCAGATGCCGAGCGATATCGGGAATGTCCTCGATGCGTTCGCGCAGCGGAGGCAGGAAAAGAGGCATGACGTTGAGGCGGTAGAAGAGATCTTCGCGGAAGTCCCCCATGTCCACGGCGGTCTCCAGGTCGCGGTGGGTGGCGGCGATGATGCGCACGTCCACCTTGACCGTGCGGCTGCCCCCGACCCGCTCGAATTCGCCCTCCTGGAGCACCCGCAGGAGCTTGGCCTGAAAGGCGGAGGAAACCTCGCCGATTTCGTCGAGAAAAAGGGTGCCGCCGTGGGCTTGCTCGAAGCGGCCCTTGCGGGCCTCGACGGCGCCGGTGAAGGCTCCCCGCTCGTGGCCGAAGAGCTCTGATTCGAGGAGGTTTTCCGGCAGTGCCGCACAGTTGAGCTTGACCAGCGCATTGCGGGCCCGGGGCGAGTTGTAGTGGATGGCGTTGGCGATCAGTTCCTTGCCGGTGCCGGTCTCGCCACGGATGAGGACGGTGGTGTTCCATTTGGCCACCAGGCGGGCTTGTTCGAACACGCGGCGCATGACGGCGGAGCGTCCCACCATGCTGTCAAAGCCGAATTGGTGGCGCACCGCCCGGCGAAGCAGGTCGCGTTCCTCGACCAGGCTGGATTTCTCCTGCTCGACTTCCAGGGATATCCGCAGATTCTGGCCGATCAGGTTGGCGACCATTTCGACGAATTGCGCCCGCTCTTCGATCAGGCCGTCCTCTTCGGCTTCGGGCTGGACGGCGAGGACGCCTTGCAGGCTGCCGCCGACCTTGATCGGCGCCGCGATGAAGGGCAGTTCCGGGTCATAGACCGGCTGGCGATTGAGGAAGCGGGGTTCGTCGGCCACCCGGACCAGCTTGATGGTGCGCGGCTTTTCCAGGATCAGGCCGATGATGCCCTCACCCGGTCCGTACTGGCTGTCGTCGACGATCGGTTGGTCGGGGCTGTAGATCGTGCGGATGTTCAGTTTCCCGCTTTCCGGGTCGACCACGCCGATCAGGCCGCGGGTGAGACCGGCTTCGTCGTGGAGGACGCGGAGGACTTCCCGCAAGGTCTCGTTGAAGTCCAGACTGCGGGACAGCGCTCGGCTTACCGCGTAGAGCGCCGCCAGGAGCTGGAGGTTGAGCTCGTGGGTTCGGCAGTAACCTCCCGTGGGAGGGCAGTCCGCTGCGGAGGCGTGGAAGTGGAGGGTGTCGTCCATGCTGGTCTGGGGATGGATTAGATCGGGTCGCCGTCGACGCGGAACTCGACGACCGCCGCACAGCCGCCGCTGGGACTGTCTTCCAGGTCGATGATGCCGCCGTGGTCCGCCACCACCTGCTGTGCGCGGGACAAGCCGGTGCCGATATGGCGGCCGCTGCCGCTCTTGGCGGTGAAGAAGGGTTCGAAGGCCCGGAGGCGCCACTCGGGCGGGATCCCCGGCCCGGTGTCGGAAACCACCACCCGCACGCAGTCGCCGGTGACTTGGCTGGAGACGCTCAGCTCGCGGCAATTCCAGCCTTTCACATTCATCGCCTCGATGGCGTTTTCGATCAGAACCTTGAACAGCATGCGCAGCTGCAAGGGGCGGCCGATGACGTTGGGTAGTACCGCGGCGGGGTGCCAATCGACCACCACGCCGGCGTTGAGAAAGCGGGGCGTGCTGATGTCGAGCACGTCGCGCAGCACTTCGTTGAGATTGACCCCGACCTGCATTTCCGGCGGGCTGTGCGGGATGACCTGACGCAGCGATTCCATATGCTCCCGGCTGGCGCCGAGGGCATCCTGAAGCACTCGCGCCGA
>SSTA01000400.1 GCA_009469685.1 Azonexaceae bacterium
GCAAATGCGGGCGAGGCGAAGCTGGCAACCGCGAGGGAGAGGACGAGGCGAAGGTCCGGCATGGGAGCACCCAGGGGAAAACGACCGCCGGATTCTAGCATCGCCCTCCACCCCCGACCTGCTGTGGAAAACCCTTAGCTGCCGTCCGCAGCAGGCGCCGGCGATGACTGGATTTCCCGCGACCGACTAGATCAGGCGGTCGGCCAGCAATCCTTCGAGCTCCATCCGCCCGGCCGGACTGGCCATGGCGATGAGGACGTAGCCGGGCTTGATCAGGTAATCCTTTTCCGGATTGAAATGCCAGGCCCCGTTGCGTTCGCGAATGGCGATCAGAACATAGTCGGCACTGCGCAGTCGGATGTCCCCCAGGGGCTTGGGGATGAAGGCCGCGGGCACCGGGATTTCCTCGACCCGCAGGTTCTTTTCCGATTTCAGCATCTCGTCCAGGAAGGACACCACGTGGGGACGGATCATCGCCGAGGCGATGCGCATGCCGCCGGTGAAGTTGGGCGAAACGATCTCGTCGGCGCCGGCCTTGCGCATCTTCTCGATATTGCGCACCTCCTGGCAGCGGGCGACGATCCGGACTTCCGGCTTCAACTGCTTGGCCGTGATGACGATCATCAGATTGCGGGAATCGTCGCCGGTGACGGCGAAGACGCCGCGGGCGCGTTCGAGGTTGGCCCGAAGGAGCACGGCGTCGTCGCTGGCGTCGCCGTGGATGTACAGCAGGCCGGGAACCCGCTCCTTGTATTCGAGCATCCGGTTGGGCTCTTCGTCGACGGCGACGAAATGGCGGTTGGTGGCCTCCAGTTCGCCGGCCACGTTGCGACCGACGCGGCCGAACCCGCAGAGGATGTAATGGCCGTGGAGGCTACGGATCACTTTTTCCATGCGTTTCCTTTGCAGATTGCCGTTGAGGTCGGTTTCCAGGAGGGCCACCGTGACGATGGAGAAGAGCATCGACAGGTTGCCGGCGCCCAGGATGCCCAGGACGACGGTAAAGCCGCGGGCCATGGGATTGTTCGACATGTCGATGATTTCGCCGAAGCCGATGGTGGCGACGGTGATGAAGGTCATGTAGAAACAGTCGAACCAAGAATACCGGCCCTCGGTCATCCAGTGATAGCCCACCGTGCCGAGGACATGGACGGCCACCAGCCCCACCAGGGCGTAATTCAGGATACGGACGATGTAGCTCGCGTGGGTGCGGGCGGCGGCGGTCTGCATAGCGGGCGGCGGCTATTCCAGGGAGACGGGGACCGCCTGGGTGGTGAGGATCACCGCTTTACCGGAATCCATGTTGGCATGCACCGCTTCCACCAGGGGCGGGTTGATGGCGACTTCGGATTCCCAGCGCAGGATGAAATTGGCGCCCGAGCCGCCCGACTCGTCGTGCAACTCGACGAACAGCTCCTGGGTGCCGAGGGGCGCGATGGATGTCGGGACAGGCAGGTACTCGCGCAGAAAGCGGCCGTGGGTGTCGTAGTAGCGGGCCGACAGCAGCTTCATGGGGCGGCGGGAATCGGTATTGCGTATGCTCACCAGGGCCGAGAGCAGGACCCGGTAAGGCGATCCGCTACGGCCCACATTGCCGTAGAGGAGGTGAGAATAGATAGGCAGATAGAGCGCCTGGCCTCGACTCGGCAGGCGCACCTCCTGGGCCGGGGCGCCGCCCATGCAAAGCCACAGGGCCAGGACGAATAGTATGGATCTCATGGTGCCTCCCCTTCCGCGCCGCCTGGCGCCTGACCCATATGATACCTGGCTGCAAACCGCCGATGTTGGCGGGAATCAAGGGACTCGCATGGCGCACGGGACGGAGGCGCCGGTCGGCGCTTGGCGTCCCCGTCAGGGAAGGCGGGAATTTCAGGCCGCCGACTACCAGTCCGCATCTTCGCAGGGCATCATCGGGTGTCCGCGCAGGACGGGTTCCATGAAGATCATTCCGACCGAGGGCTCGCCGATGCCGGCTTCGTCATAGATGCGGCGGAACACTTCGTCCGCCCGGTCGGCCTCTGCCAGGACGATGACCACGTCCCTCTCGTCGAACAACATCTGGTGGGCACGGACTCGGCGGTTTCCCACTCCCCGGGCGTGGTGTTGGGAAACCGAAAGCACCCCAGGGGACTCGGCCAGCGCCGCCACCAGGGGCCGGCCGCCACCGGATCGCAGGATGGCGGTAATGAGTTTTTTCTCGATGCCGCGCCCGATATGGGCCAGGACGCTCATCGCTCGCGAGGCTCCACATGCAGGCCGAAGCGGGCAGCGACCTCACGCGGGACGTGGGTCGCCATCTTTTCCAGCGGCGTCATCCACAGGATGCCCATGCCCGGCGTATCCATCTTGGCGGTGACGAAGATGCGTTCGAATACCACGTCGGCCTGATCCGCCGGCACGACAATGTAGATGACCTCCTTGTCCGCATTGACGGTCAGTCCGAGGAGCCCCAGGCGCTTCTGGCGCACCCCGGTGCCATGGGCGTGAAAAATCGTGGCCCCCTGGGCGCCCGCTTCCTGGGCCGCCTGGACGACGGCATCCGCCGCGCCGCGCTGCACCACGGCCGTGATGAGCACCACATCCACCAGGACGATCATGTCGCTCATGACTTCCTCCTTGTCGGCTGCTTGCGGCGCCCCGGCGCATGCTGCGCCCACAGCCCGACAGCCAGCACGCTCAGAATCGGACCCACCGAGCACAGGGCCAGGATGCCGAAGCCTTCTGCGGCGCCTACCGCCGCCCCGAGACCGACCCCGAGAGCCAGGAGCAGCGGCACCGTCACCGGGCCGGTGGTCACCCCGGCGCTGTCCCAGGCCAGATTCACGTACTCCTCCCGGACGATGAGGGTTAGCGCCAGGGCGAGACCGTAGGCAACACCGAGGAGCGTCGCCAGCGGCAGATCGAAGAGGATGCGCGCGACGCCCGCCGCCGCTCCCAGACCCACGCCAAAGGCCACGGCGCGGATGAGCAGGCGTTTCTTGAAGGCGCCGTCGGAAATATTCTCGACCGTGATGCCCATGGCGTTGAGCGCCGGCTCGGCGACAGTCGCACCGTAACCGACGGAGAAAGCGAAGAGCATAGTCAGCCCGAGGCCAAGGGCGCGGGGATAGAGGGGAGGCGCTCCGCTTTCGCGGTGGGGCGAAAAGGCCCAGGGCACATTGAGACCGGCCTGGTTGCCCAGTTCCACCAGACCGGCGGTCAGCCCCAGATTGAAGGCCGCCATGCCCAGGAGGGCGGTGGCAACGCCGTAGAGAAAGACGTCGGCCCGATCGAGGTGCCGCTTCAGGACGATACGCTGAGTCAGGACGAGGAGCGCCACCAGGGGCAGGATGGCTCGCAGGGCTCCACTCAATTCGGCGAGTGGCGTTTCCCGGTACCAGGGGAGGTCGGCTACGGCGGCCGGCGCCTCCGGCGGCAGATCGGCGCCGAAGATCGCGACGGCCAGGACCGCTGCCACGGGAAAGAGCGAGGCCAGCGTGACGATGCCAAAGCCTGCCAGGGGGCTGTCGCCCCGGCCCGCCGAGGCAGAGACGCCGATGCCCATGGCCAGCACCAAGGGCACCGTAACCGGCCCGGTGGTGATGGCGCCACAATCCCATGCCAGCCCAATCACCCGGGCCAGACCCGGCTGACTGGCCGCATAGGCGGTCAGCCCGAGGCAGACTGGAACGATGGCGAGAATGAGGGTCTTGAGGCGCCAGCCGAACAGAAAGCGCAAGAGGCCGACGACCACGGCGATGCCGACTCCCGCCGCCACCGCCAAGACCAGTTCTTCCACCCGCGGCCCCAGAAGGGCCTTGAGCAAGCCCGCCCGTTCTGCCGAGATGCCTTCCCCGGCCACCTGCAGGGCACCGATGGCCGGCTCGGCGAAAGTGGCGGCGACACCCAGAATCCCCCCAAAGGCAAGGATGGTGAACACACCCACCCGCCCGGGTAGCAGATAACCGATATTTTCGGCAAAGGGCATGAGACCGTGCTTCACCCCCTCCATAAAGAGCATGAGCCCCAGAATGACCGCCGCGATGCCCAGGGCGATCAGTTCCGCGTCACCAGGAAACGAGCGCAGCGCCAGGGCCTGGAAGGCCACCAGGAGCAGGGCGAGCGGCACTACGGCTCGGGTCTGCTCCAGAAAGCGGACGGAGATGTAGGGAGTCAGCAGCCGATGGAGGTCGATGGGGCGCAGACGGCTCTGAGCTGGAGCCACCTCGCGCTCGAAGGCGACGACATCGTTGTAGCTGATCTGGCGGTGATGGCGGCGGATGGCGCCAAGAAACTGGCCGTAGCGGAGGGTTTTCGGGGGCATGGGAGAGGCAGGGCGGGACCACGGGATTCTGCCACAGGCAACCGCCATGTGCGCCCCCGGGACACAAGCTGTCATAATGTTCCCGAGGCCACAAAAAAAAACCGGCCAGGATGGGATCCGGCCGGCAAAATCCCGGCTTGCGCCGGGAGGAGGAGACAATGGGTAGCGCGAGGTGGAAGGTGGTCCCGCCGCCGAACCTCGCCCGCCGAGCGGGCGAGGAACTTGGGGTTAGGGCGGCAGGACCGTAGCCTTAACCCGCCTTGCCGCCGCGAATCGCGGCGTGGGCGACAGCGGGCGCCTTGCGGGCGACGGCGGCGGAAACCGCCGGGGCTGCGCCGTGGCCGCTCCAGGCCAGCCCGCCGTCGATCGGTACGCCGGTCATGCGCAGGGTGGCTTCGTAGCTGCCGCTGTCGCGGGTCGAGTGGATGCGGGGCTCGCCGGCGAAGGCGGGGGCGGCCACGATGAGGGCCGCGAGGGTGAGAATGCTCTTGTTCATGATTGCGTACTCCTTTCGTATCGACGAAGATGAACGGTGTTTCTTTGGACTTCGCGGTTCGGCGGGTGCCTTTTCCGCGAGTCAGTGGGGCCAGAATATCGACCTTGCTGCACTGCAACAACCGATCATTTCTAACGCGACGCCTTAGAAAATCTCATCCATGCCGCCCCGCCTGCCCCCCTTGAATTCCCTGCGCGCCTTCGAGGCCGCGGCGCGGCTCCTGAGCTTCAAACAGGCCGCCGAGGAGTTGTCGGTCACGCCGACCGCCATCAGCCATCAGATCAAGCTGCTCGAGGAATTCCTCGATTTGCGCCTGTTTCGCCGCCTGACCCGCTCGTTGGAACTGACGGACGAAGGATCGGCCATGTTGCCCAAGGTGCAGGAGGGCTTTGCCAGCCTCGCGGCGGCCATTGAAGCCAGCCGGCGCCTCGAGAGCGGCGGTATCGTCACCATGTGTGCGCCGCCGTCCTTTGCCGCCCGCTGGCTGGTTCCGCGGCTGGCGGTCTTCCACCGCGCCCATCCGGACATCGACCTCCATCTCTCGAGCAGCGCCGCCACCATCGACGGCCGCGAACGGGACTCTCCCGGCGATCTCAGGCCGGGAGCCGGCGAAGCCCCCTACGACCTGACCGTACGCTTCGGGCGCGGTCAATACGCCGGCCAGATCGTCGACCAGCTCTTCACCCCCGCCTACGTGCCGGTATGCAGTCCGACCCTGCTGGAGGGAGAGCGCCCCCTGCGCGAGCCCGGAGACCTGCGCTGGCAGGTCCTGATCCACGATTCCACCGTTCCCGAACTCGAAGATCGGCCCGGCTGGGCGACCTGGCTGGAACTGGCCGGAGCCGGCGACCTGGTGGGACTGGTCCGGGGCGTCTATTTCGAGGACGGAGCCCTCGCCGTCGCCTCGGCCATGGCCGGCCACGGCGTCGCCCTCGCCGCCCGGCCGCTGATCAGCGCGGACGTCGCCGCGGGCCGCCTGGCCATTCCGTTCCCGCAATCGATTCCTTCGCGCTACGCCTACTACGTCGCGACCCCCGCCGCCACCGCCGAACGGCCGACGGTCCTCGCCCTGCGCACCTGGCTGGCCCGGGAGGCGGCCCGGGAGCGGGCGCAGAATGCACCGCACAAATCCCGCGGGACCCGGAAAGGGACCTCTTCCCGAAAGCCCACCGCGTGAGCGAGGCGTGTCGCTGCCCCTCCTGCCGCCAGCCCATGACCTCCCGTCGGTTTGCCCGTCACGGCGGCGGCGAGGTGGAACTGGATTTCTGCTTTCCCTGCCAGGGCCTCTGGTTCGACGAATTCGAGAGCGTGCAGCTCGCCCCCGGAGGCGTCGTCGACCTGTTCAAGGTCCTGCACGAGCAGCGGGACTCTCCACGCCAACCCCTGGCCGAACCCTTGGCCTGTCCCCGCTGCGGCGACCGTCTCCTGCACGGCCTCGACATGGCCAAGCACGGCGGGCAGTTCAATTACCATCGATGCCTGCAGAAACACGGCCGCTTCATCACCTTTGCCCAGTTCATGACCGAAAAGGGCTTCGTGCGCCAGTTGAACCCGACCGAGGTGCGGGAACTCGCGGCCCGGGTGGGCACGGTGCGCTGCACCGGCTGCGGCGCGCCGGTGGATATCCGCCGCGATGCTGCCTGCGGCCACTGCCGCGCCCCCATCGCCATCCTCGACCCCCAGGCCGTCGAATCGGCGCTGGCCCGCTACCGCGACCTGGAAGCGAAACGCACCGCGCCAGCGGACGTCGAGCGGCTGGCCGACGCCCTGCTCTCGCAGGAAAAGGATCGCCTGCGCCGGCAGCGGGAGCGAGGCGCCGAAGCCGCCCTCGATCTCGACGTCGTGGACCTGCTCACGGCGGGCGTCGAGATGGTCTGGCGGATCATCCGGCACTGAAACCCGGTCATTCGGGATTGCGGCTATCGATCACCAGAGTCACCGGCCCGTCGTTGACCAGGCTCACCGCCATGTCGGCGCCAAACACCCCCGTGGGAACGGGCTTGCCGAGGGCGGCCTCCAGCTTGGCCACGAAGCGCTCGAAGAGGGGTTGGGACACCGCCCCCGGCGCCGCCCGGCTCCAGGACGGACGATTACCCTTCTTGACCGAGGCGTAGAGGGTGAATTGGGAAACGGCCAGGATATCTCCCCCGACCTCCTGCACGCTGCGGTTCATGACGCCGTCTGCGTCGGCGAATATCCTGGCGCGCACGATCTTGCCCGCCATCCAGTCCAGATCGGCTTCCGTATCCGCCGCCTCGAACCCGGCGAGGACCAGCAGGCCGGGACCGATGACGCCCGTCACCTCCCGGGCCACCGCGACCCGGGCCTCGCTCACCCGCTGCACCACGGCTTTCACGGGGCCTCCGCAGCGGCGTCGATCCGCGCCTCCTGCAGCTTGCGGTACAGGGTGCGCAGGCTGACTCCGAGAGCCGTCGCCAGGGCGGCCATGTCTCCCGGGTGGCGACGGACCGCCCAAAGCAGATAGTCCCGTTCCAGGCGGGTTAGGGGAAGCGTGGTCTCGACGGCAAAAACGCCGTCCGCCGACGGCTGGGCCGGCGCGGGAGCCTCCAGTTCTGGATCGGCGGCGGCCTCAAGATTGCAGGCGTCGAGGCTGTCTCCATCCGCCAGCAGCGTGGCCCTCTCGATGAGATTGCGCAGTTCGCGGATGTTGCCGGCGTAGGTCCGGGCGGCCAGCCAGGCCAGGGCGGCAGGGGTGAAGCGGCGCCCCGGACGGCGGTCCACGCGCTCGAGCAAGGACTCGGCGAGCAGCGCAATATCCTCGGGCCGCTCGTGGAGCGCCGGGGTGCGGATGGGAAAGACATTGAGCCGGTAGTAGAGATCCTGGCGGAAGTCACCGGCGCGGACCATGGCCGCCAGCGCGCGATGGGTGGCGGCCACCAGGCGGAAATCCGCCCGCAGGGCGTCCAGGCCGCCGACCCGGCGGTAGGTGCCGGTTTCGAGCAGCCGCAGGAGCTTGACCTGGAGCGGCAGAGGCAATTCGCCCACTTCGTCGAGGAACAGGGTACCCCCGCTGGCCGCCTCGACCAGCCCCTGCTTGCGGCTCGCCGCCCCGGTGAAGGCGCCTTTTTCGTAACCGAAGAGTTCGCTCTCGAACAGGGTCTCGGTGAGCCCGGCGCAGTCGACGGCGACAAAGGGACCCCGGGCTCGCGTACTCGCCTCGTGGATGGCCCGCGCCACCAGTTCCTTGCCGGTGCCGGTCTCGCCGAGCAGGAGCACGGCGGCATCGGCGCCCGCCACCCGCAGGACCCGCTCCAGCATGCGGGTGAAGGCCGGCGAGCGCCCGACCAGTCCCTGGGAGGCAGGACGGCTGCTGGCCTGGCGGACCAGGCGGAGGGTCTCGACGAAATAGGCCACCTGGCCGGCGGAATCGCGGATGGGGTTGGTTTCCACATCCACATGCTCCTCCCCCCGCGGCGTGTGGTGCAGATGCAGCACCCGCTGGGTCGTTCCCGTCTCCAGGCTGTGTTTCAGGGGACAGGATTCGCCGGCCTGATCGCAGGGCACGGAAAAGTGATGGGAGACTTCGTAACAGGTGCGGCCGCAGACCGGCTGACCGCCTCCGAATTCCCGCAGATAGGC
>SSTA01000087.1 GCA_009469685.1 Azonexaceae bacterium
CTACACCCTGGTCTTCGGCGGCATCGTCGCCCTGCTCTTCGTCTTCGGCCTGACCGAATCGCGGGTGCTGGGCTTCATCGGGCTCTCCCGCCTGCTGGTGACCTACATCCAGCTCACCATGGCCATCCTGCCCATCTTCGTCCTCATCACCACCGTCCGGTCGGTGGCCGGCGACCGGGAGGCGGGGGTATTCGAATACCTCCTGTCGCTGCCGGTGTCCCTGGGGGCCTGGTTCTGGGGCAAGATCCTCGGCCGCTACGTGGTGGTCTTCGCGCCGGTCTTCCTCGCCATGCTGGCGGCGGTCACCTGGGCGACCTTTCGCGAGATCGAGGTGCCCTGGAGCATGTTCGGCTATTACACCGCCCTGCTCGCCGCCATGGCCGCCTGCTTCCTGGGCATCGGCATGCTGCTCTCGTCGCTGGCGCGCAGTACCGACATGGCGCAGGGCGCCGCCTTCCTGGTCTGGCTGGTCTTCCTGCTCTTTCTCGACCTCATCCTTCTGGGCGTGATGATCCAGGGCAAGGTCGCCCCGGAAGTGGCCATCCTGCTGGCCCTCGCCAATCCGCTGCAGGTCTTCCGCACCGCGGCGCTGGCCCTCTTCGACCCGCAACTGATCGTCCTCGGGCCCTCGGCCTACGTCATCCTCGATCACTTCGGGGTGGCCGGCTACAAGCTCTTCGCCCTCGCCTACCCCACCCTTCTGGGACTGGCCTGCGCCGCCCTGGGGTATTTCATCTTCCGCCGCGGCGACCTGCCTTGATCCGCTCGCTGCTCTTCGCCTGCCTGCTGGCCCTGGGTGCCGCCGCCTGGGCCGACGACGAACTGCCGTCCTCGGCGCCGCTCTTCGCCGCCAGCCTCTGGGATACGGAAGACAGGCCGGCGGCCCTGGAGCGCTACCGGGGCCAGCCCCTGGTAGTCAATTTCTGGGCCCGCTGGTGCGGTCCCTGCCGCCAGGAGATCCCGGAACTGATCCAGCTGCGCAAGGCCGCCCGCGGCAAGATCGAAGTCATCGGCATCGGCATCGAGGATAAGGCGGATGCGGTGAAGGAATTCGCCAAGGCCTACGACATGGACTACCCCCTGCTGCTGGCCAAGGACAAGGGGATCGACCTCATGCGGGCCCTGGGCAACACCCTGGCCGGCCTGCCCTTCACCCTCGTCATCGACCGTGAGGGGCGCGTCATTTCCAAGAAACTGGGCGTGCTGAAAAAGGCCGACCTGGATGCCGCCGCCACGGCCTTACTGAAGAAGTAGTCCGCTGCCGCCTCGGCACAGCCTGCGCGCTGCACTGGCAAGACCGGTCGTCAGCCCTCCGACAGGCGGGTCGCGCTAGACTACCGGTTTGTGGTCGCGCGCGGCCGGAGACCCTTGGAGAATTCCCGTGACAACGCCAACCCGTAAGGGCGAAAAAACTGTCGGCACGCTCGCGCGCATCCTTGCGACCTGCGTTGCCTGCGCCGCGCTCGGACTCTTCGCGACCGGCATCGAGCGCATCGTCTGGATGTTCGGCAATGGCGGGCTCGTCGCCGAAATTCCCCGGAAGCTCTACGGCAATCTCGGCGACATCGAATGTCAGCGGCCTTCGGTCGAGGTCAAGCGGGATGCCGACGGCGTGATGCGCTATCGCTGCGGCGACTATTGGCTGTTCTCGCGCCAGGCCCGTTCGGACCAATTGACGCAGGCCTGGCCGCAGATCCACGCCGCCCTCGCCTCCCGGGTCACCCGTTAGGATCGACCATCTCGCCCACCCGATGCAGCGCCGAGAGAACGACTCGGGTGGCGAGAATATAGACGCCGTACTTGACCAGCTTGCCTGAAAACAGGGCAAGTCCGATGGCGACGGGGTGCAGATTCCCCAGGGCGGACACGATCAGCGCCGGCATCTGAGGCACCGGCAGAGCGCCGATAGCGGCCAGCGCGGCGGCACCGTGGCGGCCGATCCAGTAGGCCGACTGCTCCCAGAACTCGTGCTCCCGAATGCCGGGAAACCACTCGTCGACCAGGTTGAAGCCGACCGTCTGCAGCACCAGCGCGCATGCCATCCCTCCCGCGGCCGCCCCGGCGCAGGCCGCGAGATAGCTCGACCGCCAGCGATCGGGAGCGAACACGGTGGCGGCGATGATCACCGGACCATAGGGATAGAGGCCCGTCCCCGCCGAAACCAGCGCGAGCAGGGCCACGGTGAGCGGGTACAGGGGGGAGTGGCGGACTCGATAGAGCAGCCGCCCGATGCGCGACGCTTCGCCGCCGTCGCGACTGTAGCGATGGAAGTGGACCACCGCGGCGGCGATGCCGGTGACTTCGGCGACGCGATGGACCCAGCGGGCGACGGGGCCGTTCACCGGCTCTTGTCCCAGGCGGCGAAGGCCGTCAATCCGTGTCCGGCAGGCCCGCTGCCAACCCGGCCGCCCCGGCGGCCACGGTTTCGGCCCAGGCCGACGCCTGAGGCAGCACGTGCTCGGCATAGAATCGGGCGCTGGCGATCTTGGCGGCCAGCCAGGGACCGTCCCCTGCTCCCGCGGCGCGGCGGTCGACGGCGGCCAGAGCGGCGCGGCCGAGTTGCCAGCCGCCGGCGACGATGACGGCGAGGTTGAGATAGGGCACGGCGCCAGCCAGCACCCCGGCGGGGTCGCTACGGGCGCGGGCGAGCAGTCCCTCGCCGGCCGCCGTCCAGGCATCCCCCGCGACTGCGAGGCGGGCGCCGATGGCCGCCAGTTCGGGGTCGCCGACGGCGGCAAGCTCCCTGGCGGCGGCGGCGACCCGGGCACTCAGTTCCCGGGCGGTGGCGCCGGAGTCGCGGAAAAGCTTGCGGAACACGAGGTCGTTGGCCTGAATTCCGGTGGTGCCTTCGTAGATCGTGGTGATGCGGGCGTCCCGCAGCAATTGGGCAACGCCGGTCTCTTCGATGTAACCCATTCCGCCGTGCACCTGGATGGCCAGGGAAGCCACGTCCACGGCCATTTCGGTGCTGCCGGCCTTGACCAGGGGAATGAGGAATTCGGCCAGGGCCAGGGCGGCCCGCCGTTCGCCGGGGTCGGGATGGCCGCGGGAGCGGTCCATGAGGCCGTAGGCCAGGTAGGTCAGGGCGCGGCAGGCCTCGACCCGGGACTTCATGAGCATCAGCATGCGCCGCACGTCGGGATGGCGGTCCAGGCTGACCAGGGCTTCGCCGGTCAGGGCGTCCCGCCCCTGGCGGCGCTCCCGGGCATAGGCGCGGGCCGCCTGGTAGGCCCGCTCGCCGAGGGCGACGCCCTGGAGGCCAACCCCCAGGCGGGCCTCGTTCATCATCACGAACATGTACTCCAGGCCGCGATGGGGCTCGCCGAGCAGATGGCCCACCGCCCCGCCGGCGTCGCCATAGGCCATGACGCAGGTGGGGCTCCCGTGGATGCCCAGCTTGTGTTCCAGAGAGACGCAGCGCACGTCGTTCGGCTGCCCGTCGGGCAGCACCTTGGGCACCAGGAAGAGGGAAATCCCCTTCACCCCGGGCGGCGCGTCCGGCAGGCGGGCCAGCACCAGGTGCACGATGTTGGCGGTCAGGTCGTGGTCGCCGTAGGTGATGAAGATCTTCTGGCCGAAGACGCGATAGCTGCCGTCGCCCGCCGGTTCCGCGCGGCTGCGGATCAACCCCAGGTCGGAACCGGCCTGGGGTTCGGTGAGATTCATGGTTCCGGTCCATTCGCCGCTGACCATCTTCTCCAGGTAGGCGGCCTTGAGGGCGTCGTCGGCGCACAGCAGCAGGGCATCCACCGCGCCTGTGGTGAGGAGCGGCGCCAGGGAAAACGACAGGTTGGCGGAGCAGACCATTTCCTTCACCGCCACGGCGAGGCTGCCGGGCAGGCCCTGGCCGCCGAATTCGCCGGGCGACGCGATGCCGTGCCAGCCGGCGGCGCAGAACGCCGCGTAGGCCTCGCGCCAGCCGGGGGCGGTCGTCACGGCGCCGGCAGAAAGGCGCGCCCCTTCGCGATCCCCTACCCGGTTGAGAGGGGCGAGCACGTCCTCGGCGAAGCGGGCGGCCTCTTCGAGGATGGCATCGGCCAGATCCGGGGTGGCTTCGGCGTAGGCGGGAACTTCCGTGGCCAGTTCGCGGAAGCCGGCCAGTTCGTCCATGACGAAGCGCATTTCAACGAGGGGGGCGCGGTAGGCGGTCATGAGGCCACTCCGGAAAAGGACGCGGCGCGGGAACCGACCAGGGCTTCCCGCGCCGCCAGGAATTCGGTCCGCAATCGCCCGACCAGGTCGGCGGTGGCGGGCAGATCGTCGATGGCGCCCACCCCCTGGCCGGCGCTCCAGATGTCCCGCCAGACCTTGGCGCCCGAGGCTGCCGCGGCGCCAATGTCGAGGGCGTCCTTGCCCCGCTCGGGCAGGTGTTCCGGGTCGTAGCCGGCGGCGATGATGCTGGCTTTGAGATAGTTGCCCGGCACGCCGGAAAAATAGGGGGTATAGACGATGTCGGCAGCGGTCGAATCGACCAGGCAC
>SSTA01000088.1 GCA_009469685.1 Azonexaceae bacterium
AAATGCCCCGCAGCACCTTCTACCACCATCGCATCGCCTTTGCCGATTGCGACCCGGCGCAGATCGTTTTCTTCGCCAACTACTTCAAGTGGTTCGACACCAGCGGTTTCGAGTTCTTCGTCTCCCGCGGTGTCCCGCCCTGGCGCGAAACCGCCGCCAGGGGCGGCATCATCGGCACCCCGCTGGTCAATGCCACGGCGACGTTCAAGAACTCCGCCACCTACGGCGAGGACGTGCAGATCGAAACCTGGGTCGAGGAATGGCGCAACAAGAGCTTCGTCATGCGCCACATCGCCCGCCGTGGCGAGACGGTACTGGCCGAGGGCCAGGACATCCGCGTCTTCGCCGTGATGGACCCCGAACACCCGACGCGGATCAAGGCGGTACCCATCCCGCCGGAGATCCGCGCGCTCTGCGAATAGGAAACGACCCATGCCCCGCAGCCACACCAGTGCCTTCCGCATCGAATTCGGCGACTGCGACCCGGCGCAGATCGTCTTCTATCCCAACTATTTCAAGTGGATGGACATCGCCGCGCTGCATTTTTTCAATGCCTGCGGAATTTCCAGCTGGCGGGAAACCAAGGCCGAGCGCGGCATCATCGGCACGCCATTGATCGCGGCGTCGGCGAAATTCATCAGTTCGGCGACCTATCCGGAACATATCGAAGTGGATACCTCCGTGGCCGAGAAGCGCGGCAAGAGTTTCGTCCTCAAGCACGTGATCCGGCGTGGCGACACGGTGCTGGTCGAAGGCGAGGAAACCCGTGTCTTCGCCATCGAGGATCCGGACAATCCCAAACGCATCAAGGCGGTGCCGATCCCCGACGACATCCTGGCCCAATGGATGTAAGCCCATCATGAGTTTCGTTCCGCCGCTCCAGGACCAGCTCTTCCTGCTCCGCGAGGTCGCCGGCCTCGACGGGATCGCCACCTTGCCCGGCTGCGAGGAAGCCACGCCCGACGTCGTCGAGGCCATCCTCGACGAGGCCGGCAAGTTCGCCGCCGGCGTGCTGGAACCGCTCAATGCCGTCGGCGACCGCGAAGGCTGCCGGCTGGAAGACGGCGTCGTGCAGACGCCGAGCGGCTGGAAGGAAGCCTATCGCCAATTCGCCGAGGGCGGCTGGATCGGCCTCGGGCTGACGCAGGACCACGGCGGCCAGGGCCTGCCCAAGTGCGTTGCGACGCCCGTGTGGGAAATGTGGTTCTCCACCAACACCGCCTTCACCATGCTGCCGCAGTTAAACACCGGTGAAACCGAGGCCCTGCTCCTGGCGGCCAGCGACGAACTCAAGACCACCTATCTGGAAAAGCTGGTGACCGGGGAGTGGGGCGGCACCATGAACCTCACCGAGCCGCAGGCCGGCTCCGACCTCGCCGCCATCCGCACCCGCGCCGAACCGCGGGCGGACGGCAGCTACCGCATCTTCGGCCAGAAGATCTTCATCTCCTACGGCGAGCACGAGATCACCCCGAACATCGTGCATCTGGTGCTGGCCCGCCTGCCCGACGCGCCGCCAGGGGTCAAGGGCATCTCGATGTTCCTGGTGCCGAAATACCTCGTCAATGCCGACGGCAGCCTGGGCGCCAAGAACGACGTGCGCTGCGTCGGCATCGAGCACAAGCTCGGCATCCACGGCAGTCCGACCTGCGCCATGAGCTTCGGCGATGCGGATGGCGCCGTCGGCTACCTCGTCGGCGAGGCCAACCGCGGCCTCGAGTACATGTTCATCATGATGAACGAGGCGCGCTTCGGCGTCGGCGTGCAAGGCATCGGCATCGGCGAGCGTGCCTACCAGCAGGCGCTGGCCTTCGCCCAGGATCGCGTGCAGGGGCGAGACGCGGTGACCGGCGCCACCGGCCGACCCATCGTGCACCACCCCGACGTACGGCGCATGCTGCTGACCATGCGCGCCCGCGTGATGGGTGCCCGCGCGCTGGCCTACACTGCCGCCGGATGGTTCGACATCGCCCGCCATTCGCCCGACCAGGATGCGGCGAACAAGGCCCGGCGCTACGTCGACCTGCTGATGCCGGTGGTCAAGGGCTGGAGCACGGAGCTGTGCCAACAGGTCTGCTACGACGCGATCCAGATCCACGGCGGCATGGGCTTCGTCGAGGAGACCGGCATCGCCCAGCATTATCGCGATGCCCGCATCATCACGATCTACGAGGGCACGACGGGCATCCAGGCCAACGACCTGATCGGCCGCAAGGTGCTCCGCGAAAACGGCGCCACGCTGCGCGAACTGATCGCCGAGATGCGCGACGTCGTCGCCGAAATGAACGCCTCGCCGGCGCTGGCGGATCTCGGAATGCGCCTGGGCGAGGACATCGCCGCGCTCGAGCACACGCTCGACTGGGTGCTCACCCACGGCCGCGACCACCTCGGCGAAGTGCTGGCCGGCGCCGTCCCCTTCCTCCACCTGCTCGGCCTGGTTTGCGGCGGCTGGCAGCTCGGCCGCGCCGCGCTGGCCGCATCGCGGCTGGCGGCACAAGCCGGCTCGCCCTATCCATCCGACTACCTGCATGGCATCGTCGAACTGGCGCGTTACCACGCCCACGCGCTGTCCGTGCAATGTACCGGCCATGCGCGGGCAATAGTCAGTGCTGGCGGCACGGCGCCTTCGCCC
>SSTA01000401.1 GCA_009469685.1 Azonexaceae bacterium
GTAAGGGTGGCATATGTTTAACAAGAAACAAGCGCGTCTGCGCCGTGCCCGCAAAACCCGGGCCAAAATCGCCGAGCTCAAGGCTGTGCGCTTGTGCGTTAATCGCACCAACCTGCACATCTACGCCCAGATCATTTCGCCTTGCGGCGGCAAGGTTCTGGCCTCGGCTTCCACGCTGGACACGGACGTTCGCAAGGATGTCCAGAACGGCGGCAACAAGGCAGCTGCCACTGCCGTCGGCAAGTTGATCGCCGAGCGGGCCAAGGCCGCCGGTGTCGAACAGGTGGCTTTCGATCGTTCCGGCCTCCAGTACCACGGCCGCGTCCAGGCCCTCGCCGAAGCGGCTCGCGAAGCCGGTCTGAAGTTCTGATCGGCAGCGAAAGGAAAGGTTAAGAAATGGCTAAACCGGAAAGAAACAAGAAACCTCAGCAGGCTGAGGAGCGTGACGACGGTCTGCGCGAGAAGATGGTCGCGGTCAATCGCGTCACCAAGGTGGTCAAGGGCGGCCGGATTCTCGGTTTCGCAGCCCTCACCGTGGTGGGCGACGGCGATGGCAGCATCGGCATGGGCAAGGGCAAGTCCCGCGAAGTGCCGGTGGCGGTTCAGAAGGCTATGGACGAAGCCCGTCGCAAGCTGGCCAAGGTCCATCTCAAGAACGGCACTGTGCACCACACGGTCATGGGACGCCACGGTGCCACCACCGTGATGATCCAGCCAGCTCCCGAAGGCACCGGCATCATCGCCGGCGGCGCCATGCGCGCCGTGTTCGAAGTGGTCGGCGTCACCAACGTCGTGGCGAAGGCCCACGGTTCGACCAATCCCTACAACATCGTGCGCGCCACCATCGACGGCTTGTCGAAAGTGAGCACGCCGGCCGAGATCGCTGCCAAGCGCGGCAAGTCGGTGGAACACATCCTGGGGTAAGCCATGGCTGACAAGAAAATCAAGGTGACCCTCGTCAAGAGCGTCATCGGCACCAAAGAGGACCACCGTGCCACCGTGCGCGGCCTGGGCCTGCGCAAGCTGAACAGTTCCGCCGAGTTGCTGGATACGCCGGCGGTGCGCGGCATGATTCATAAGGTCCAGTACCTGGTGAAGGTTGAGGGTTAAGCCATGCGTCTCAATACGATCAAGCCCGCTGAGGGTTCCAAGCACGCCGCCAAGCGCGTCGGTCGCGGTATCGGCTCAGGCCTCGGCAAGACCGCTGGCCGCGGCCACAAGGGTCAGAAGTCCCGTTCCGGCGGATTCCACAAGGTCGGCTTCGAAGGCGGTCAGATGCCACTGCAGCGCCGGCTTCCGAAGCGCGGCTTCAACTCGCTGACCCGCGCCCGCAACTACGAAGTGCGTCTCTCCGATCTCGAGAAACTGCCGGTCGAAGACATCGATCTCCTGGCCCTTCAGGCCGCCGGAGTGGTTCCCGGCGACGCCCTGTCTGCCAAGGTCATTCTATCCGGCAAGCTGAGCCGCAAGGTTCAGCTCAAGGGCGTCGGCGCCACCAAGGGCGCCAAGGCGGCCATTGAGGCGGCCGGCGGATCTGTGGCGGCGTAAGGGACGGAAGGAAGCGTTTTGGCGGCCAATCCCAATACCATCGGCAAGGGCGGCAAGTTCGGCGATCTGAAGCGCCGGCTGTGGTTCCTGCTGGGCGCGCTGATCGTCTATCGCGTGGGGGCCCACATTCCCGTGCCGGGGATCGACCCCAAGGTGCTTTCCGACCTCTTCAATTCGCAGCAAGGCGGCATTCTGGGCATGTTCAACATGTTCTCGGGTGGCGCGCTCTCCCGCTTCACCATCTTCGCCCTCGGGATCATGCCGTACATCTCGGCCTCGATCATCATGCAGCTGATGAGCGTTGCCAGCCCGCAGCTCGAGGCCCTCAAGAAGGAAGGCGAAGCCGGTCGCCGCAAGATCACCCAATACACCCGCTACGGTACCCTTGGCCTCGCGCTTTTCCAGGGACTCGGCATTGCCGTCGCTCTTGAGGCCCAGCCCGGACTGGTCCTCGACCCCGGCTTCATGTTCCGATTGACCACCGTCACTACGCTGGTCACGGGCACCATGTTCCTGATGTGGTTGGGCGAGCAGGTCACCGAACGGGGCTTGGGCAATGGCATTTCGATCATCATCTTCGCCGGTATTGCCGCCGGGCTCCCCAATGCCATCGGCGGGCTGCTGGAACTCGTGCGCACGGGGGCCATGCACCCCCTGACGGCACTCGTCATCTGCGTTCTGGTCGTGCTCGTGACCGCCTTCGTTGTTTTCGTCGAACGGGGCCAGCGCAAGATCCTGGTCAATTACGCGAAACGCCAGGTGGGGAACAAGATGTACGGTGGCCAAAGCTCCCACCTGCCTTTGAAGCTCAACATGTCGGGAGTCATCCCGCCGATCTTCGCCTCGTCGATCATCCTCTTCCCCGCTACTGTCGCCGGCTGGTTCGGATCCAGCGAATCGATGCGTTGGTTGAAGGATATCGCCGGTGCCCTGTCACCCGGGCAGCCGATCTACGTGATGCTCTACGCCACAGCCATCGTCTTCTTCTGCTTCTTCTACACCGCCCTGGTCTTCAACTCCAAGGAGACGGCAGACAACCTCAAGAAGAGTGGCGCCTTCGTTCCCGGCATCCGTCCTGGCGAACAGACCGCCCGCTACATCGACAAGATTCTCATGCGCCTTACCCTGGTTGGGGCAGCCTACATCACCGTCGTCTGTCTGCTGCCGGAGTTCCTCATTCTGAAGTGGAACGTCCCCTTTTACTTTGGTGGAACATCGCTCCTCATCATCGTCGTCGTCACCATGGACTTCATGTCTCAAGTGCAGGCCTACGTGATGTCGCACCAGTACGAAAGCCTCTTGAAGAAAGCGAACTTCAAGGGCGCGCCGCTCATCAAGTAACCGGCATGGCCAAGGAAGACGTCATCGAAATGCAAGGGGAGGTCGTTGAGAACCTCCCGAACGCGACCTTCAAGGTCAAGCTGGAAAACGGTCACGTTGTCCACGCCTTCATCTCCGGCAAGATGCGCATGCATTACATCCGCATTCTGCCCGGCGACAAGGTGACGGTGCAGCTGACCCCCTACGATTTATCCAAGGCGCGGATCACCTTCCGGGCCAAGTAAAGAATTCTCTACGCAACAAACCGCGGGGCAAGGAATCACGGCTGCTTCCAAGCTTTCGCAGACGAGGAGTTAAACATGAAAGTGCAACCTTCAGTGAAGCGCATTTGCCGCAATTGCAAAGTCATCCGTCGCAAGGGCGTCGTGCGCATCATTTGCAAGGACCCGCGTCACAAGCAGCGCCAGGGCTGAGTGCCCGGGACGTGTCCTGAGTTTGTCAATTTTAGAAACATTGGAGTGATTCGATGGCCCGTATTGCAGGGGTAAACATTCCGAACCATCAGCATGCCGAAATCGCGCTTACCGCGATCTACGGTATCGGCCGCACCCGCGCGCAGAAGATTTGCGACGCCGCCGGCATCGTTCGCAGTACCAAGATCAAAGACCTGTCGGATGCCGACATGGACCGCCTGCGCGAGCAGGTGGGCAGATTCACCGTCGAGGGTGATCTCCGCCGCGAGGTGACCATGAGCATCAAGCGTCTCATGGATCTGGGTTGCTATCGGGGTCTGCGTCACCGCAAGGGGCTACCCTGCCGCGGCCAGCGCACCCGCACCAACGCTCGGACCCGCAAGGGCCCGCGCAAGGCCATCGCCGGCAAGAAGTAACAGGGAAAGAATATGGCAAAGACTGCTACCAAGGTACGCAAGAAGGTCAAGAAGAACGTGGCGGAGGGCATCGCCCACATTCACGCGTCCTTCAACAACACCATCATCACCATCACCGATCGCCAGGGCAACGCGCTGTCCTGGGCGACTTCCGGCGGTGCCGGTTTCCGCGGCTCGCGCAAGTCCACGCCCTTTGCCGCCCAGGTGGCTGCGGAAGCGGCGGGCAAGGCGGCCCAGGAATGCGGCGTCAAGAACCTTGAGGTCCGTATCAAAGGCCCCGGTCCCGGCCGCGAATCTTCCGTCCGGGCGTTGAATGCCCTGGGCCTGAAGATCACCGCGATTTCCGACGTGACCCCGGTTCCCCACAACGGCTGCCGTCCGCCCAAGAAGCGCCGCATTTAAGGAGAAGGAAAAGTGGCTCGTAATCTCGATCCGAAATGCCGTCAGTGCCGCCGTGAGGGTGAAAAGCTCTTCCTCAAGGGCGAAAAGTGCTACACCGACAAGTGCGCCATTGAACGCCGTTCTTATGCTCCCGGTCAGCATGGCCAGAAGTCCGGCGCCCGTCTCTCCGACTATGGCGTGCATCTGCGCGCCAAGCAGAAGATTCGTCGCGTCTATGGCGTCCTCGAAGGCCAATTCCGCAAGACCTTTGCCGCAGCCGAAGGCAAGAAGGGACAGACCGGCGAGAACCTGCTCCAGCTCCTGGAGTCGCGCCTGGATTCCGTCGCCTACCGCATGGGATTTGGGGCGTCTCGCGCCGAATCACGCCAGGTCGTCCGCCACAACGGCGTCCTGGTGAATGGCAAGCGGGTGAATATTCCTTCCTTCCAGGTGAAACCCGGCGACGTGGTTCAACTGACCGACCGCGCCCGCGGTTCGCTGCGGGTGAAGGCCGCTCTGGAAGCCGCCGAGTCCCGCGGCTTCCCTGAGTGGCTGGCGGTCGACATCAAGGAAGGCAAGGGCACGTTCAAGGCATTCCCCCAGCGGTCCGAGTTGCCCTCGACGCTGAACGAAGGCCTCGTCATCGAGCTTTATTCGAAGTAACACTCCGGCACAGGAAACTCCCTCATGCAAAGCAGTGGACTTCTGAAACCCCGCATCATCGACGTGCAAAGCGTTTCGCCCGTACAGGCCAAAGTCGTCATGGAGCCGTTCGAACGTGGCTTTGGCCATACCCTGGGCAATGCCTTGCGCCGCATCCTTCTCTCTTCCATGCCGGGCTACGCCCCAACGGAAGTCACCATCGACGGCGTACTCCACGAGTACTCCACGGTCGATGGCGTCCAGGAAGATGTCGTCGATATCCTGCTCAACTTGAAGGGCATCGTCTTCAAGCTGCACAACCGGGAAGTGGTTACCCTTTCCCTGAACAAGGAAGGCGAAGGCGCCGTCCGGGCAGGCGATATCGAGCTGCCCCACGACGTCGAGATCATCAACCCCGAGCACGTCATCGCTCACCTCTCTCCGGGCGGCAAGCTGTCCATGGAAGTCAAGGTCGAGAAGGGTCGGGGCTACGTCCCTGGCAACGTGCGCAATCTGGGGGATTCCAAGACCATCGGCAAGCTGGTCCTGGACGCGTCCTACAGTCCCATCCGTCGCGTCGCCTATAACGTCGAGAGCGCTCGCGTCGAGCAGCGTACCGACCTGGACAAGCTGGTGGTGGATATCGAGACCAACGGCGTCGTCGAGCCCGAAGAGGCCATCCGCTACGCTGCGCGCGTGCTGATGGAGCAACTCTCGGTCTTCGCCGACCTGGAGGGTACTGCGCCGGTGACCGAGGCATCCAAGCCGGTGCAGGTGGACCCGGTACTCCTGCGCCCGGTGGACGATCTGGAACTCACCGTCCGTTCAGCCAATTGCCTCAAGGCAGAGAATATCTACTACATCGGCGATCTGATCCAGCGCACCGAGAATGAGCTCTTGAAGACACCCAATCTCGGTCGGAAGTCGCTTAACGAAATCAAGGAAGTGCTGGCCGCCCGCGGCCTCACCCTTGGCATGAAACTGGAAAACTGGCCGCCCGCCGGTCTGGAGAAGGCGTAAGCCTTTTCCGGTCGCAGCAGCCAAGGGACGCCTGCAGAACATAGAAAGGATTAACCATGCGTCACCGTCATGGACTTCGCAAACTCAACCGTACCAGCAGTCATCGCCTGGCGATGCTGCGCAACATGACCGTTTCCCTGCTCAAGCACGAGGCCATCAAGACCACCGTGCCCAAAGCCAAGGAACTGCGTCGTGTCGTCGAACCCATCATCACCCTGGGTAAGGCTCCGACCCTCGCCAACAAGCGTCTGGCTTTCGACCGCCTGCGCGACCGTGACGTGGTGGTCAAGCTCTTTGCCGAAATCGGGCCCCGCTATGCTTCCCGTCCGGGGGGCTATCTGCGCATCCTCAAGTGCGGATTCCGGGTTGGCGA
>SSTA01000402.1 GCA_009469685.1 Azonexaceae bacterium
ATCAAGCGATGGTTGCCCAGGGTCATCTTGCGACCATCGGTGCGCGCCTCAACTCCGCGTCCAGCCAGAGCAACGAAATCGGTCAGGCCGTATTCCGGCAGATTCAGACCGCTGGCGATCGCCTTCGCCACCGGATGATCGGAGTGCCCGGCCAGGCTTGCCGCCCAAAAAAGAACCTGCGATTCCGGCACGGATGACGGCAGTACCTCGGTCGCTACCAGGCGCGGTTTACCCTCGGTGATGGTGCCCGTCTTGTCCAGGGCAATCGCGCGCAATTTGCGGGCCTCTTCTAGGTAGACGCCGCCCTTGATCAGAATGCCGCGTCGCGCCGCTGCGGCCAGCCCGCTGACCACGGTAACCGGGGTGGCGATCACCAGCGCGCAGGGACAGGCAATGACCAGCAGCACCAACGCCTTGTAGAGCGACTGTGTCCAGCCCCAGTCGAATAGCCAGGGGCCAAGCGCAGCCACGGCCACCGCGACAAGGAAAACGGCGGGCGTGTAGATGGCCGCGAAGCGATCGACGAAACGCTGGGTCGGCGCGCGCGTTCCCTGGGCCTGCTCGACCGCATGGATGATCCGGGCCAAGGTGGTGTTGTCGGCGGCGGCCGTGACTTCGAACTCCAGGATGCCGGTCTTGTTGATGGTGCCGGCGAAGACCGGATCGCCAATCGTCTTGTCGACCGGAATGCTTTCGCCGGTCACCGGTGCCTGATTGACGGCGCTGTTGCCCGCTGTCACCCGGCCATCGAGAGGAATGCGGGCTCCCGGCTTGACCCGGGCTGTTTCCCCAAGCGCCACCTTAGCGGCGGCAAGCTCACGCCATTGCCCGTCGGCTTGTCGAACTTCGGCGGTATCCGGTGTCAGCGACAGCAGACTCTTGATCGCATTGCGTGCCCGATCCACGGAACGCGCCTCGATCAGCTCGGCAAGGGCGTACAGGGCCATGACCATGGCCGCCTCGGGCCATTGGCCAATGAGGAATGCGCCGGTTACCGCGACGCCCATCAACGCGTTCATGTTCAACTGTCCGCGCCGCAGTGCCGCCAAGCCCTTGCTGTAGGTCGAAAACCCCGACAGACTTATTGCGGCGGCGGCCATCGCCATGCCCAGCCCCTTGAGGAGCACGGTGTCGGGTGCGAAATAGTCCAGCGCTTCCGCGCCAATGGCCAGCAGCAACGCCAGCACTACCCGCCCGAAGCCAGAGCCCATGCCAGAGGGATGCAAAGGAGAAACCCCGGCGGAATCCTGTGTTACCGCCTTGGGCTCGAATCCAGCCCGGCGAATGGCGGCTATCGCTTCCGCGATCGCATCTTCGCCGGCATCGATGCTCAGCGTGCGCGCCGACAGCTGGAAGCCGAGGGAACGGATTCCCTCGATGGCCCCCAAGGCGCGCCGGATGTCGTTTTCCTCGGAGGGACAATCCATCGTCGGAATCAGCAATACCGTTGCGCCGGTTCGGGTTGGCTCGACGTTTGCCGCCGGGGCTACCGCTGAACATCCGCGAGCGCATCCACACGTTGATTCCGCCTGAGCTTGATAGTGTGGTGAAGGCTGCGTCATGATGTTTCTCCTGAAGAGCCTTCATTTAAAACCCTATAGCGGCTATAGAGTCAAGTGGTTACAATCCATGCGCCGGACGGGTTGTTTGCGAATGTTGAAGGGGGGCGTCATACACATGAAAATCGGAGAGCTTGCCCGGTTGACCGGGACGCAAGTCGAGACTATTCGCTATTACGAGCATGAGGGCTTACTGCCGGAAACCGCTCGCACGGAGGGGAACTTCCGCGTGTATGGCAATGCCCACGCCGAGCGGCTGTCCTTCATTCGCAATTGCCGTAGTCTGGACATGACGCTTGACGACATTCGAGTCCTGTTGCGCTTCAAGGACTCGCCGGCGGAGAACTGCGGCGCGGTCAATGAACTGCTCGATCAGCATGTCGGCCACGTTAGCAGCCGTATTCGAGAACTACGGCAACTGGAGCGCCAGCTACGGGACCTGCGCGACCTTTGCCAGGAAGCGCGCGACGCCGAGCACTGTGGAATCCTCAATGAACTGACGCAGAATTCCAGAAAGACGTCGGTGAAGAACGTCGGCCACGTGCGGAGTGTCCACAAAGGCGGAAAACAGGGCGATGAAGCGTAGCAACCCAGACGTCAGTGATACGGTTCCGGCCAGAAAACATTGCCAACGAATAGCCGTTTGTGAAACGCTAGACCGGAATTTGCAGTTCAAACGTAGTGACGCCAGCGGTTGACCGAACTGACGCAATGCCACCATGTGCTTGGATAATCGAGCGTGTGATCGCCAGCCCTAGCCCGACCCCATCCGCAAGGCGTTTTCGGGAAGGATCGGCCCGGTAGAACCGGTCGAAGAGACGCGGCAGATGTTCAGGCGAGATCGTTTCACCAGAATTTTCAACCCGGATCGTTGCCATTTGATCGTCATTGATGCCAATCTGAATTCGCACATAACCCCCTCGGGGTGTATGCCCGAAGGCATTTGATAGCAAATTGCCCATCGCTCGGCGCAGCATCAGGCGATCTCCACTGACGGTGGCGCTTCCGTCGACAGACAAGGTGACGCCGTTCTCGTCGGCGACCGCCTCATAGAATGACGCCAGTCCTTCCGCCTCTGCCCGAAGATCGACGGCTTCGAGATTGGGAACCACCAGGTCGTTGTCGGCCTTGGCGAGGAACAGCATGTCGGCGATCATTTTCGCCATGCGTTCCAGTTCCTCGGCGTTGGACGCAAGAACATCCTGGTACTCATCTATCGTCCTGGCACGCGACAGCATGACCTGGGTCTGCGTCAGCAGGTTGCTGACCGGTGTTCGCAACTCGTGGGCGATGTCCGAAGAAAAATCCGACAAGCGCCGGAAGGAATCCTCCAGGCGGGCCAGCATCTGGTTCAGCGTTTCGGCCAGATCCACCAGCTCGACCGGGATAGATTCGGTCGGCAGTCGGGAATGCAGTCGATCCGCCGTAATGGCCGCGGCCTCCTGTTTGATCGCGTGCAAGGGCGCCAGCCCGCGCCTGGCCGCCATCCAGCCGAGCAGCCCGGTGATGAACGCGGCGAGGACGACAACCGACCATAGCGTGGTCCGGAACGAGCTCATGAAATGTTCGTGGTGGGAGATGTCCGTCGCCACGGCAACGACGGCTGGTCTTGCCCCCTTGATGCCGGTTCGGACCATTTCTGAAATCCCGCGCAGCGGTACGCCATCCTTCGATTTCCAGATGATCGGACGCGTGCTTTCAATTTCGGAAGTTCGCGCAAGCAAGGTTTGCGGAAACTCGGCTCCGCTGGTGACGAACAGGGTTTGCCCCGATGGCGCCACCACTACGACCGCCAGCCCGTGATGCCCCACCAGGGAGTCATCCAGTTGTTGCGGCACGGCATCCAGATCGCTTTGCGAATGCACCTTTTCCAGTGCGTATCTGGCCAGTTCCAGTTTTCCGTTCAGCACCTCCATGTCCTGCTCTTCGAAATGGTGCTCGACCGAATTGCCGATCAACAGCCCAAGCGCGAGCAGGACGACGGTCGACGCCGAAGCGAACAGCAGCGTCAGTCGGAAAGTGATGGATTTGCGTCCGGCAGGCTTCACTCAGTGATCTCCAGCACATAACCCATACCGCGAACGGTGCGGATCAGCTTGGGTTCGTAGGGATCGTCGACTTTTGCTCGAAGGCGGCGCATCGCAACTTCGATCACGTTGGAATCGCTGTCGAAGTTCATGTCCCAGACCTGCGAGGCAATCAGCGAGCGTGGTAACACTTCGCCCTGGCGACGCAGCAGCAGTTCCAGCAAGGCGAATTCCTTGGCGGTCAGATCAATGCGCTTGCCGGATCGTGTGACACGACGCCGCATCAGGTCGAGTTCGAGATCGGCGATGCGTAGATACTCGGACTCCTTCGCCTTGTTACCGCGCCGCAGATGGATGCGCACACGCGCCAACAGTTCCGCGAAGGCGAATGGCTTGACCATGTAATCGTCGGCCCCCAGTTCCAGGCCATGCACGCGGTCCTGCACCTGGTCGCGGGCCGTCAGGAACAACACCGGCATGTCCTTGCCGGCCTTGCGAATGCCCTGCAGCACTGCCCAGCCATCGATGCCGGGCAGCATGACATCCAGTATCGCCAGGTCATAGGCATCCGTCAGCGCGAGATGCAGTCCATCCAGGCCATCGCGTGCCAGGTCAACGACGAACCCGGCCTCGGCCAGGCCTTGCCTCAGGTAATCCCCGGTTTTGATCTCGTCTTCGACGACCAGTATTTTCATGTGCATTCTCCCGTGTTGCGATTTGCGCCATTCTGCGCTGGCAACATGGGCAATCCCGCAAGATTACCGAAATGTAATCTGGCGGTCAGCATGACGTTAGGTGAGGTTGCGCAGAATTCGCTCATCGTCGAAAAGGAGCGAATGCTGTGGAAACTCATACTCAAAATCGTCAGGACGCCGCAAGCCGTCGCGTATTCCTGCCCCTCTCTTCGCGACAGACATGAAAGCCATCGTCTCTCGCCAACTGAAACTGATGGCGGTGTGCGCCGCCGGGCTGCTTGCCGGTCTTTCCGTGCAAGCGGCAGAAACGCCGAAATCCGGACTGGCGATCGCCGTGGAACAGGCCTGGCGTTTGAATCCCCAGGCGGCGGGACTGGATGCCCGCGAGGCCGAAGCGCGCGCTGCGCAGGATGTCGCGACCGGACTGACGCCCGAGCCCGGCTCGGTCAGCATCGGCAACCTGAACGACCGGTTCAACCGCAATCAGGGCAAGCAGGAATATGAGGTCGAACTGGCGGTGCCGCTGTGGCTGCCCGGCCAGAAAGCAGCGCGTGAAGCCGAGGCCGCAAGCCGCATCGACGAAGCCGTTGCCCGACGTTCTGCCGTGCGCTTGGAGGTCAGCGGCGAATTGCGGGAAGCGTGGTGGGCGCTGGCGACGGCACGCAGCGCCAGGATATTGGCGGCACGTCGCCTGGAAACCGCCCGTGCGCTGGAAACCGACGTCATGCGGCGCTACAAGGTTGGCGAACTGTCGCGGATCGACGCCAACCTCGCGCAAACCGAGACCCATGCCGCGAGTGCCGAGTTGGTTGAGACGGAAGCGACACTGCTCCAGGCCGAGCAGGCCGTGCAAACCCTGATCGGTTCTCCCGCCCCGAAGATTCTGGACGAAGAGTCGCCGACGACGCGGCGAGTTGTCGGTGAGGCTGGCGACTCAGCCGAAACGCATCCATTGCTGACGTCTACCGCCGCCGTCGCACGCAGCGCCCGTGCGCGCGTCCAGGTCGCGGATGAATCGCGCCGTGCCGCGCCGGAGTTGGCGCTGCGGGTTGTACGCGAGCGCGGCGACTTCGCCGAAGCCTACTCCAACAGCGTCGGCATCAAGCTCAAGATTCCGTTCTCCTCCGGTTCCCAAGTGCGCCGGGAAACATCGGCGGCACAGGCCGAGGCGAACCAGGCCGATGCCGAACTGCTGCGTACTCAGACCCGGGTCCGGCTCGACGCGGAGCGCGCACAACGCAATTTGCAGGCAGCGGAACGCCAACTGGCCATGGCGCAGGAACGCCGTCAACTTTCGGCCGAGAACCTGCGTCTTGCCGAGAAAGCCTTTTCGCTGGGCGAATCCGATCTGGCAACCTTGCTGCGCATCCGGGCCGCCGCCTTCGATGCGGATGCATTTTTCGACCGTCAGCGTGTGGCCCGCGCCGCCGCGATATCGCGATTAAACCAAGCTCAGGGAGTGTTGCCGTGAGACATGCCGTTGCCGTTGCTCTATTTTCCGTAGCTTTTTCGGCCTTCGGCCACGGCGGGGAGGACCACGGCGCACCGCCGCCGTCCGTCACCCAGGCGGTCGAGCCACGTGCCGCCGCCGCGACCGAGGAGTTCGAGGTTGTTACCTCGCTCGAAGGCAAAAAGCTGGTGGTGTATGTGGATCGCTTCGCCAGCAACGAACCCGTGGCACAGGCCAAGGTGGAGATCGAGGGTGCGGGGCTGAAGGGCGTGGCCAGCGAAACCGCGCCCGGAACCTATGTGCTCGATGTCGCCACACCCCTGCCGCCGGCCAAGCATCCGCTGACCATCAGCGTCGAGGCCGGCGATAGCGTCGATCTTCTTACCGCCACGCTGGATACCTCCGCGTCCGTGGCCAACGTGGTGCATACGCACGGCTGGAGCGAGTGGGTCGTCTGGGCGCTGTCCGGAGTCTTGCTTCTGGTCACCGGAATATTGTTTGTCGTTCGGCGTCGCATATGGGGCCACGGGCGCGCCAAGAAAGGGATTTGATGATGCGCAAAATTGATATGCATAGTCTGGTGGCCGCACTGGCTCTGGGGTTGGTCACGGGAACAGCCTTGGCTCACGGTGACGAAGATCACAGCCAGGACGCCAAGAAGAAGGCGCCTGCCGCCGTGTCGGTGGCGGGAACGATGGGTGCAGCCGGGGTGGCCGCAGCGCCCCAGCGGCTGGCCGACGGCAGCCTGTTCGTGCCGAAGCCGGTGCAACGTCAGCTAGGTTTGCGCACCCAGCCGGTGCGCATCGCCGAACTGGCGGCAACGGTCGAACTGAACGGCCGGATCATTCCCGATCCGGAAACCAGCGGCCGGGTCCAGGCCATGTTCGCCGGCAGCGTGATTCCCGGCCCGAAAGGCATGCCGACGGCCGGAAGAAAAGTTGTCAAGGGCGAAGTCCTGGCCTACCTGCGCCCGGTCAGCGGCGCCATCGAGCGCGGCAACCAGAAGGCCAGCCTTGCCGAACTCGAAGCGCAACTGGCCATCGCCGAGGGCAAGATGAAACGTTTTGAGCAACTCGAAGGCGCCGTGCCGCAGAAAGAGATCGAGGCCGCGCGCATCGAGCACAGCGCTTTGCAGCAACGGCGCGCTTACGTCCGCGCCAGCATCGACTCCGCCGAGCCGCTGGTGGCGCCGGTGGCCGGCATCGTCAGCGCCTCTCATCATCTGCTGGCCGGACAGGTGGTCGATGCCAAAGATGTGTTGTTCGAGATCGTCGATCCTGCCCGTCTTGCCGTGGAAGCGCTGGCCTACGACGTCGGCATCGCCAAGACGCTGGTTTCCGCCAGCGCCCTGGCGGACCAGACGGCGCTGGAACTCAAGTTCGTCGGCGGCGGTCAGCAACTGCGCGAACAGGCTTTGCCCCTGCTGTTTCGCATTACCAACCGGAATGCGGCAGTCGCCGTTGGTCAGCCGGTCAAAGTGATCGCCCGTACCGAGCAAGGCGTCAAGGGCGCAACCGCGCCCCGGACGGCGCTGACAAAAGTCGGCGCTGGCGAGACGGCGGTCTGGGTCCATACCGAGGCTGAGCGTTTCGTGGCCCGCAAGATTCGGCACCAGTCGCTCGATGCCGCCAACGTCGCCATCCTCGATGGCCTGCATGACGGTGACCGCGTGGTGACCGTCGGCGCCGGACTGCTCTCGCAGGTGCGCTGACATGTTTGACTACATCATTCACGCCGCGCTCAAGCAGCGGCTGATCGTTCTCGGCATTTCGCTACTGCTGATCATCTATGGCGCGATCACGCTGCGCCAGATGCCGGTCGACGTCTTCCCCGATCTCAACAAACCGACCGTAACGCTGATGACCGAGGCCGGCGGCATGGCCCCGGAAGAAGTCGAACAACTGGTGACCTTCCCGGTCGAGTCGAGCATGAACGGCATGCCGGGCGTGACCCGCGTGCGTTCGGTGTCGGGGATCGGACTGTCGATCATCTATGTCGAGTTCGAATGGGGTTCGGACATCTACCGCAACCGCCAGCAGATCGCCGAACGGCTGAATCTGGTGCGCGAAGCCCTGCCACCCGGCATCGTTCCGCAACTCGGGCCGATCTCGTCGATCATGGGCGAAATCCTGCTGATTGCGTTGCCGGCCGATCCCGACAAGATCAGCCCGATGACAGTCCGCGAATACGCGGACTGGGTGATGCGTCCACGACTGCTGACGATTCCCGGCGTCGCCCAGGTCATCCCGATCGGCGGCGAAGTGCGGCAATACCGCGTCGAGATCAAACCGGCGCAGTTGCAGGCATTGGGCATCGAGCGCGAGAAGCTGGAAGCCGCGCTGCGCGACTTCGGCGCCAACACCAGCGGCGGCTTTCTCGAAGCCCAGGGCCGCGAATGGCTGATCCGCCAGATCGGCCGCAGTTCGCGCATCGAGGATTTGCAGAATCTGGTGGTGAGCGTGAAGAACAGCCAGCCGATCCTGCTCAAGCAGGTGGCGGACGTGAAACTGGCGCCGGCCATCAAGCGCGGCGACGGCAGCTACAAGGGCAAGCCGGCGGTCATCCTCTCGGTGCAGAAACAGCCGGCTGCCGACAGCGTCCAGCTGACCCGCGAGGTCGAGAAGGCGATCACCGAGCTCGGCAAGAGTCTGCCTGAAGGTTTCGAGACGCCGTCCTTCCTGTTCAAACAGGCCGACTTCATCGAGCACTCGGTGACCAACGTCGAGGAGGCACTGCGCGACGGCGCCATCCTGGTCGCCGTGATCCTCTTCATGTTCCTGCTCAACGTGCGCACCACGCTGATTTCGCTGATGGCGATTCCGGTGTCGCTGCTGGTCACGGCGCTGGTCTTCCATTACTTCGGCCTGTCGATCAACACCATGACGCTGGGCGGACTGGCCATCGCCATCGGCGAGCTGGTGGATGACGCGGTAGTCGGTGTGGAGAACGTGCTGCGGCGCCTGAAGCTGAACCGGACCATGGATTCGCCGCGTCCCGTGGCCGAAGTCATCGCCGCCGCGACGCTGGAAGTGCGCTCCGCCATCGTCTATGCGACCGTGATCATCGTTCTGGTGTTCGTGCCGCTGTTCGTCCTGCCCGGTATCGAGGGGCGGTTGTTTACCCCGCTCGGCATCGCCTACATCGTCTCGATTCTCGCCAGCATGATTGTCTCGGTGACGCTGACGCCGGTGATGGCCTATTACCTCTTGCCTCAGATGAAGCAGCTGCACGCCGGCGACAGCCCGTTGGTGATCTGGCTCAAGCGCTGGGATGCGAAGCTGCTGCACTGGTCGTTCGGCCGCGCACGCAGCCTGCTGGCGGGCGCATTGGGCGTGGTGCTGCTGGTGGGCGCCAGCGTGCCCTTCTTCCCGCGTTCCTTCCTGCCGCCGTTCAACGAGGGCACGCTGACGGTCAATGTCCTGCTCAACCCCGGCACCTCGCTAGCCGAATCCAACAGCATCGGCACCCTGGCCGAGCAGCTGGTGATGCAAGTCCCTGAAGTCACGCAGGTCGGGCGGCGTACCGGCCGTGCCGAGTTGGACGAGCATGCGGAAGGCGTGCACTACACCGAGATGGATGTGGATCTCAAGGCGTCCGAGCGTAACCGCGAGCAGATCATCGCCGACATCCGCCAGCGCCTGGCCAGCCTGCCGGCCGCCTCCAACGTCGGCCAGCCGATTTCGCACCGGCTCGACCACCTGCTGTCCGGCGTGCGCGCGCAGATCGCGCTGAAGATCTATGGTGATGACCTCGATACCCTGCGCGGTCTGGCAGCCGGGATGCGCGACAGGCTGGCGCGGATTCCTGGCATCACCGACTTGCAAATCGAAAAACAGGTGCTGATCCCGCAGGTCAAGATCCGCCTCGACTACGAGCAGGCGGCACGCTACGGCGTGGCGCCCGGCAACCTGCTGCGCGGTCTGGAGCAGATGATCGAGGGCGAGAAAATCACCCAGATCATCGAAGGCAACCGCCGCTTCGACCTGCTGGTGCGCTTGCCGGAGTCCGCGCGCGGGCCGCAGGCATTGGCCGACCTGCTGATCGAGACGCCGACCGGCTACGTGCCCCTGTCCAAGATCGCGAGCGTCGAGGAAAGCGACGGCCCCAACCAGGTCAGCCGCGAGAACTCGCGCCGACGCATCGTGCTTTCCGCCAACACCGACGGCCGCGACATGTCCAAGGTGATCGCCGACATCCGCGCCGAACTGGCCGCCAAGCCCTTGCCCGAGGGCTATTTCACCGCGCTCGAAGGCCAGTTCCAGGCGCAGGAGCAGGCGGCCAGGCTGATCACCTTGCTTGCGCTGGTGTCGCTGACGATGATCTTCATGGTGCTGTACAGCCGCTATCGCTCGATGGCGCTGACCCTGATCATCATGGGCAACATCCCGCTGGCGCTGATCGGCAGCGTGATCGCGCTGTGGATTTCCGGGCAGCCGCTATCGGTGGCGGCGCTGGTCGGCTTCATCACGCTGACGGGCATCGCCACGCGCAACGGCATTCTCAAGATCAGCCATTACATCAACCTGTGCGCCTTCGAAGGCGAAACCTTCGGCCAGCACATGATCGTGCGCGGCTCGCTCGAACGCCTTACCCCGGTGCTGATGACCGCGCTGGTGGCCGCCTTCGCACTGATGCCGCTGCTGCTCTCCGCCGACGCCCCGGGCAAGGAAGTCTTGCACCCGGTGGCAGTCGTCATCTTCGGCGGCCTGGTGAGTTCGACCCTGCTCGACACCGTTTTGACACCGCTGATGTTCTGGCTGTGGGGCGAAAAGCCGCTGCAGCGCCTGCTGGAAAACCGCGATACCGAAAGTTTCTGACCCTCGTTCAACCCAAGGAGACACACCATGAAGTTCATTCCCTTCCTCGCCGCCGCCCTGATCGCTTCTACCGCTTTCGCCCATACCGACGAATACCTCGATACGCAGAAATCCGCCAACGGCGGTCAGCTGCGCATGGCAGGGGTGTACCACTTCGAGCTGGTGGTGAGCAAGGACAGCCAGGAAGCGAAAGACAACCCGGTGGTCGTCTATGTCACCGACCATGCCGGCACGAAGGTGCCGACGGTGGGCGCGAAGGGCACGGCAACCATCCTCTCCGGCAAGGCCAAGGCCACCGTTAACCTGCTACCGGATGGCGACAACCGGCTGAAGGGCTCGGGCGCCTACGCCTCGACGCCGGACATGAAGGCAATCGTGTCAGTAACGCTGCCGGGCAAGTCGCCCGAGCAGGCGCGCTTCACGCCGCTGGCTGTGCCGATGCAGTCGGCTCAGGACGGACATTCCGGACACTCGCACTGAGCAGGGTGAGCCGTTGAACGCGGCGTTGAAGGGACTCATTTCGTGATAGGAAAGAATTGAGGCACTGCGTCCGCCTATACTCGGCCCGATGAAAAAGACCACGTTCCGAACAAAGTGGGGGGCAGGCATCCTGATGTTGTTGACGGCATTCATCGCCTCTCAGATGGTATATCGCAGCAGCATAATCCGGCTCCATGACCAATTATTGTCTGCGGCGGCCATCGCCGAGCAAATGCATGCATCGGAGAAATTTCACTCGGCGCTGCATTTGATGCTGATGGCCGCCACCCGCTACGCCGAGACCGGCAACGAGTCGCTTCGGACTGACTTCGTCCGCGAACTGGATGTTGCGCGGTCCGCCCTCCCTGTGCTGGGGACGCGACACGGATCGAACGCATCGGGCAAGCTGGAGACCGATTTCGAAGCCTACAGCCTGATTCTCGGTGGCGTGGTGTCATCCCCACCCGGGGGAGCGGACAGATCGGGGCTGGCACATGCGCAAAAACTTTTCGACAGCACCTTTTTTCATTTCTATTCCGATCTGCATTTGCGGCACAGAGCGGACATAGAGCAGGCGGCGCAGTCAGCCCATCGTATCCAATTCTGGACCGAGGGCCTGTTCTTTGCGCAACTGGGTCTCACTGTACTTTTCAGCGTAGTCGGTCTGCTTTATCTCGAACGGATCATCCAGGCTTTCCTCTCGGATGCGGAACGCATGGCGATCACTGACGGACTTACCGGCGTGTTCAACCGCCGTTATCTCGATAGTGCTCTGGAGGAGGAACTGGGCCGTACCGGACGCCACGGGCGATCAATGACCATCGCCATGATCGATATCGACCATTTCAAACGTTTCAATGACACCAAGGGCCACCAGGCCGGTGATCAGCTGCTTCGTGCGCTGACGCAGGTTATGCGGCAGAACACCCGCGCGGAAGATCGCATTGCCCGGTACGGCGGTGAGGAGTTCGTGGTGATCCTTCCCGAGACGGCACTTGGTGCGGGAGTGACGGCCGCCGAAAAGCTGCGGAGCGCCATCGAACAGCATTTCTCCGACGGCGCAGGCCCGGGCGGCCAGGTAACCGTCAGCATCGGGGTTGCGACGTTTCCCGAAGATGGAACAAGTGCGGAACAACTGATTGCACGGGCTGACGAGCGTCTGTACCACGCCAAGGCGGACGGACGCAACCGGGTGGTGCCCGCGATGATCGATGCATCCTCGGTAGCAGACCGTGGCACGATTGCACGGCACACCACTCCAGGAGCGTAACCCTGGACATCGTTGCACATGGTCTATTGGCCGGGTTCGGACTGCATGGCATACTTTTAGGGGAGCTTTGAATGTTCAAAAAAGCAAGCGTTCGCCTTTGGCTGCTGGCAGCATTGAGTTTATGCACAATGCTTTCACTGCTAGCCCGAATATTTCACGAAAGTAGGTCGGCGGAATCGCCGTGAGGCGCGTTAATACTGGTGTCGAGACAGGGTTAACGGAGTATTCCGCCGATGCCAAATTGTACGCGTGGGGACATGGAGTTTGGGCGCCTGGGTCGTTGCACGATTGAGGCGAATTTTGAGGGTGGCGCGCTCAGTTCCGATGGCGGCCTGATGCTGCTGCGGCAAGTCGACCGGCGCATTGGATTGTCACGTGCGGTAGCGGAAGCACTGCACGACCCACGGGATCAGGATCGCATCACGCATGGGATGCGCGACCTGGTCGCCCAGCGCCTGTATGCCCTGTGCTGCGGGTACGAGGATCTGAACGACCATGCCGCCCTGCGCAACGACCCGCTGATGCAAACCGCCGTCGGCACGGGTGATGAATTGGGCAGCAGCCCGACCCTGTGTCGGCTGGAGCAGCGGGCCACGCGATCGGACATCGTGGCCTTGAACCGGGTACTGGTCGACCAGTTCATTGCTAGCCAGGCGACCTGTCCGGAGGAACTGGTGCTGGACATCGACGCCTCCGACATCCCGCTGCACGGGGAACAGGAACAGACCGAGTTCCACGCCTACTACGACCACTACTGCTACCTGCCCCTGTATGTGTTCGCTGGCAAGGCCATGCTCGCCTGCGTCCTGCGCCGCAGCCGGATCGACGGTGCCAAGCATGCGGCCGCCGTAATCAAGCTGATCGTGACCCGGCTACGCCAGACCTGGCCGGCCCTGCGGATCATTGTGCGCGGGGATTCGGGATTCTGCCGCCAGCGCCTGATCCGCTGGTGCGAACGCCACGGCGTCGGCTACATCATCGGGATGGCGAGGAATGCCCGTCTGCATCGCCACGTAGCTGACTGGGAGCAGACGATGGCGCAGGCTTTCCACGACACCGGGGTCAAGCAGCGACTGATCCGGCAATTCTCCTACGCCGCCAAGAGCTGGGATCGGGAACGACGCCTGATCACCCGCCTGGAGTTTGGCGTCCAGGGCACCAATCCGCGTTTCATCGTGACCAACCTCGACCGTCCTGCCGAGGAGCTGTATGACGACCTCTACTGCCAGCGGGGCGAGGCCGAGAACCGGATCAAGGAAACCCAGTTGGATCTGTTCGGTACGCGCGCCAGTTGCCACAAGTTCCTGGCCAACTGGCTGCGCATCTTGTTCTCGGCATTGGCTTACACGCTGATGCAACGCCTGCGCGAGATCGCGCTCCGGCACACCGATCTGGCGAAGGCCACGGCGGCGACGATTCGCGTAAAACTGCTCAAGATCGGGGCGGCGGTGATTCGCAATACGCGGCGCATTCGCATCCTGCTGGCGTCGCACCATCCGCTGCGCGATATCTACTTCATCGCCGCCAACGCCTTGGCGTCTCCATAGCCGCAACCGAGTGCGTCCCCGACATGGTGAGCTTCGGGGGTTGGGGGAAGTCCGTCTGAAATTCGCTTATTTGATCAAGATTTGATCAAATGCCTCCACACGCATCACGATCAACCCGTCCAGCATATCTACGCGCCCAAATCATAGGGCTGGTGAAATATCCGGGCTAGGCGCGGGATTTTATGGACTGAACTATCTGAACAGGGGGATGGGCATTGCGCTGAAATCCATGGGCAGCGAAATCGAGGTACTTGTCGATTTTCAGCACGCGCAATCTCATTTACACTCGCAGGTCGTCGCGTGGAAAAACATTCTGCTGCGCGGTCATGGCACCGAGAACTTCAACCGCCATCTTGCCGAGTTTGATTCGGAGGAAGTGCAAGTATCTCGCTATCTTGAAAAGGGTATTGAAAAACTCAACGCGCAAGGCATGTCTGTTTCATCTGCGGAATCGCTGCATGCCGAACACCTGGATATGGGTAAGCGGTATCGAGAAGCGCTCAAGAATTTCAATCCCAATAACCACAATGCAGGCCATGAGGTTGATGATCTTGTGTTCGGGATCGAGGTAAGTCCTCTGTCCAAGGCAGACGATCTGTTGCGCAAGATTGAAGACCATGCCCGCTCATTGGCTTCAAGTGCAATAACAGAGGGCAACGGAATCTACGTACGGACGATAAGTATATTCGGCACACTGATCGTGGTTGGTGGCGGGCTTTCGTTGCTGATATCTTTTCTCATCATTCGCGGTTTGTTACGGCAACTGGGCGGCGAGCCCGATGCCGCCGCGCTGATTGCCCAGCGCATATCGTCGGGGGAACTGAACTTCGAAGTCTCCGTGGCGAGCGGGGACCAAACCAGTTTGATGGCTTCGATGAAGCGCATGCAGCAGAGTATTCGCGATGCCGTTGCTGAAGTCCGCAACGGATCGAATGCGCTGATTGATTCGGCGCGCGAGTTGACCACCACCAGTCACGAACTCGCCGCCACGTCGGTCGCGCAAAACCAGGCTGCCGAAGAAACGGGCGAAGCGGTAAGCCGGATTACCGCCAGGATTGGCAAGATTGCCGAAAGTGCCAGGGATGCGGAAATCAGGGCATGCGAATCGGGGGATCTGTCGACACTTGGTGAAAGTACAGTCTCCAATGCGAAGCGGGAAATGGAGGAAATTGCCGCAACCGTCACTGCGGCTGCGTCGCATGTCGCTCGATTGGGTGAGGCATCGCGTCAGATATTCGAGATCGTCGGCGCGATTCGGGAGATTGCTGATCAGACGAATCTTCTTGCGTTAAACGCGGCAATCGAAGCAGCTCGTGCCGGGGAGCAGGGGCGCGGATTTGCCGTGGTGGCCGATGAAGTAAGGAAGCTGGCCGAAAGAACGACCCAGGCAACGCAGGAAATCAGCTCGATGATCAGCTCGATTGAGAATACTACCTGTCAGGCCGTTGAGAGCATGGACGAAGGCACGCAAAGAGTCAGCCATGGCGTCGATAAGGCGGCCGATGCGGCACGCTCCATGGCCGCCATTCAGGCTGGATCACGGGGTGTTGTTGCCTCGGTCAGCGAAATATCAAGTGCGCTCGATGAACAAAGGCTGGCAACCGACGATGTGGCGCGCAATGTGGACACGGTTTCACAAAAAGTCAGGCAGAACAGTTTGGCCGTTAACAGCCTGATGACCTCTGTGTCGAACGTGGTATCCGTAGCGGAGTCGCTTCAGAAAGCGACATCCCGGTTTGTCGTTTGAATTCAGTACCCAGGTAATACCTTGTCCATTCCACATAATATTCACCACCTGAACCGCATACTTCTCTTCCGGATTGTTGTGGCGGCAGCATTTCTGGGCGTATTCGCCGGCGGCGGGGCTTACTGGCTCGAATCGAGACGAATCGAAGCGACTGCCGCAGCCGCTGTGGCAGTCGCAGTTCGCCATTTCCAGGTGTCGGCTATGCAAATGCTTGGCGGCGGCATGATGGGCAACGAACACGGGGAAATCGAGGAGTTGCTCAGGAAGGACAATCTGGTCGGGCTGCGCGTTTATGGCGAGGGGGAAAGGCCAAGGTATGAAGCCTGGGGAGATATCTCCGAATCCACCCGATCTCGGCTAAGCGCACTTCCAAGGACAAAGAATGTCAGTACATCGGACTATTGGCATGAGCAGATTACGATCGGGGCCGATTACCTGATTCGTTTGCAACATCGCCTGTCGGACCCGGCGGGCCGGCAAGTCGGGCAACTCGAAGGGTTCTACCGCGCCGATGCCGCAACGCTCGATCAATGGCGAGAGCAGATTTCCAGAACCGTCGGCATGGTCGTGGTAGCGGTGCTTGGCGCGGCCATCGCGCTCTATCCCGTGCTGTTGAGACTGCTGCGTCATGCCACAGGTCTGGCATCCCGGCTTTTGGTATCCAATCTTTCCTTGCTGGTTTCGCTTGGCAGCGCCATCGCCAAGCGCGATTCGGATACAGATGCGCACAATTACCGCGTCACGTTATACGCGGTTGCGTTGGCTGAGTCCTTGCGCTTGCCTCATGACGAGATCGCAGAGCTCATTACGGGGGCATTTCTCCACGACGTCGGCAAGATCGGCATACCGGATGCGATTTTGCTCAAACCCGGACGGCTGACCGCAGACGAGTTCGAGATCATGAAAACCCATGTTCTGCATGGTCTGGACATTGTCGCGGGCAACGAGTGGATGGCGAAGGCAGGAGACGTCATCCGGCATCATCACGAAAAGCTCGATGGGACGGGTTACCCCGACGGGCTCGCGGGTGACCGGATTCCCAGAATCGCACGTCTGTTCGCTGTCGTCGATGTGTTTGATGCGCTGGTCTCGGCGCGCCCCTACAAGGCGCCGATGCCTCCCGAAATGGCTCTGTCAATTCTCAGGCGCGATTCGGGAAAGCATTTCGATCCCGTGATGGTCGATGCTTTCGGATCGATTGCCGGCGGTTTGTACGCGGCACTCGATGCTGCGAACGATGCAGACTTGCGCCGCAGACTGCATGCCGCGATAGCCGACTATTTCTGACACACCGTCTCGCCCCAAAGTGACAGAAATGTAATGTTGCAGTCAGGCTGGCGTTAGCGTTAGTAGTTCATACTGGACTCGTCGAATCAGAAAGGAGTCCCGCATGAAATCCGCAATCCGCACTGCCGTCCTGCTTGCCCTGTTCTCTCCCGCCGTCTGGGCGGCGGGAGCCCTCCCTACCGTCGAAGTTTACAAAAGCCCGACCTGCGGATGCTGCGGCAAGTGGGTCGATCACATGAAGGCGAACGGCTTCAAGGTCGTCACCCACGAAATGAACGACGTCACGCCGCACAAGCAGCGACTGGGCGTGCCGGTCGGCATGGGGTCCTGCCACACCGCCGAGGTCGGCGGCTATCTGGTCGAGGGCCACGTTCCGGCGGAGGACGTCAAGCGGCTGCTCGCCGAGAAGCCGCAGGCGAAGGGCCTGGTTTCGCCCGGCATGCCCCAGAGCGCACCCGGCATGGACCTGCCCGGGAAGGTTCCCTACGAGGTGTTGCTGGTGCGCGCCGACGGCAGCACCGCCACTTATGCGCGTCATTGAACCTTGAAGGATAAATAGATGAATCTTTCCCCTTTCCTGAGCGCCCTGCCGGCGCACCCTGCTCGGCGGCGTTTCGTGCAGGGCCTGGCGGCGGGCGGCGTGCTGGCCGGCATGTCGCCCCTCGTGCGTGCCGCTTTCGATGCAGGACGAATGACTGCCACGGGCAGCGCCCCCGTCATAACGGGCACCGACATCCAGCTCGTCGTCGCCGAAACCCCGGCGAATTTCACCGGCAGTCAGCGCATGGCGACCACCATCAACGGTTCGCTACCGGCCCCCACGCTGCGCCTGCGCGAGGGCGACACCGTGACCATTCGGGTTACCAATCGCCTGGCGGTATCCACCTCGATTCACTGGCACGGCATCATCCTGCCCTACCAGATGGACGGCGTTCCCGGCATCAGCTTCGGCGGCATCGCGCCGGGCGAAACCTTCACTTACCGTTTTCAACTGCGGCAAAGCGGCACCTACTGGTACCACTCGCATTCCGGTCATCAGGAGCAAACGGGCATGTATGGCGCGATCATCGTCGAGCCGCGCCAAGGCGAAACCATCCGGGCGGATCGCGACTACGTGGTGCATTTGTCCGATTGGACGGACGAGGATCCAGCACGGGTATTCGCCAAGCTGAAGGCGCAGAGCGACTACTACAACTTCAGCAAACCGACAGTCGCCGACTTCTTCGACGACGTCTCCCGCGACGGCATGGCGGCGGCGCTCGACAAGCGCCGGATGTGGAACGAGATGCGCATGAATCCGACCGATCTCGCCGATCTGTCGGCCGCGACCTATACCTACCTGATGAATGGCACGACGCCATCCGGCAACTGGACGGGGCTGTTCAACCCCGGCGAGCGGGTGCGCCTGCGTTTCATCAACGGAGCGGCCAATTCTTTCTACGACGTGCGCATTCCGGGCCTGAAAATGACGGTCGTCCAGTCCGATGGCGTCAATGTCGAACCTGTTTCGGTCGATGAATTCCGCTTCGGGCCGGGCGAGACTTACGACGTGCTGGTCGAGCCGAAGGATGATGCCCATACGATCTTTGCCCAGTCGATGGATCGGAGTGGCTATGCGCGCGGTACGCTGGCAGTGCGTGCCGGTCTGGAGGCAGCGGTGCAGGCAACGGACAAGGTCGAATGGCTGACCATGGCCGACATGATGGGCGACATGGGGGGCATGGACCACGGCGCGATGCCGGGCATGGATCATGGTGCGATGCCCATGCCCATGCAAGGTGCCATGCCCGGGATGAATCATGGCGCCATGGCCATGGATCACAGCCAGCACATGATGGGCGGCAACCCGCTCGCCAAACCGACGCAAGAAGTCCGGCACGCCCGGACCGAATACGGGCCAGGCACGGACATGCGCGTCAATACGCCGCGCACCAACCTCGACGACCCCGGCATCGGCTTACGCAACAACGGCCGCAGGGTGCTGACCTTGGCGGATCTGGCCACGATCGGCGGCCCGCTCGATACGCGCGGGCCGGCACGTGAAATCGAATTGCACCTGACCGGCAACATGGAACGCTATGTCTGGTCATTCGACGGACTCGAATTCGGCGGCAGCACGCCCGTGCATTTCGAGCATGGAGAGCGGGTTCGCGTCATTCTGCAGAACGACACGATGATGACCCATCCCATGCACATGCATGGCCTGTGGAGCGAACTGGAAACCGCCGAGGGACGGTTCCAGGCACGACGCCACACCCTCTCGGTGCAGCCTGCCCAGCGCATCAGCTTCCTCGTTACGGCAGATGCATTGGGACGCTGGGCCTGGCATTGCCATCTGATGTTTCACATGCACTCGGGCATGTTCCGCGAAGTGGTGGTGGCTTGAGACATGGACCAATTCGAGAGGAACACAGGCATGAATACGCGGAAGAACTGGTTGGCACTGATCCTGGCGACACTCAGCATCGCCCCCCTGTCGGCTCAGGCGCAAGGCGCCCAAGATTCAATGTCGGGCATGGACCATTCCAGGATGAACCAAGGGGAAATGAAGGCCGACGAAGCAGCGATGCCCGCGGAAGCAATGCCGGCGATGGATCACTCCAAGATGAATCACGGTGCAATGCCGGCTGACTCGGCTGCAATGCCGGCAGAATCGATGCCGGGCATGGATCATGGGGCAATGGGCACCTTGCCATCCGGCGCAACTGAGGGAATGGCCGGAATGGATCATGGCGACATAAAGGCTCAGGGTGGCGACGCTCCTGCCGACGCACGCGATCCGCATGCCTATTCCGGCGGCTATACGCTGGAAAGCGGTGACTACGTCCTGCCCGGGCCGCGCCAGCTCAAGCTGGCGGACGAGCACAGTTTCGGCAGCCTGCTGGTCGATCGTCTCGAACATGTCCGGCCCCGCCACAGCGGATCGACCGAAACCGCCTATGACATCCAGGCCTGGTTCGGTCGCGATTACGACCGGTTCGTCGTCAAAGCCGAGGGCGAGCATGCCCGGGGACGGTTACAGGAGGCCCGCACCGAACTGTTGTGGAGCCACGCAATCGCGAGCTACTGGGATGCTCAGGTCGGCCTGCGCCAGGACAGCGGCGTCGGGCCGGACCGTAGCTGGCTGGCCTTCGGCGTACAGGGCATGGCGCCCTATTGGTTCGAAGTGGACGCCACCGCCTATCTCGGCGGCAATGGCCGGACCGCGCTGCGTCTAGGCGCGGAATACGAACTGCTGCTGACGCAGCGGCTGGTCCTGCAGCCGCGTGCCGAATTCAATCTTTACGGCAAAAGCGATCTGGCCCGCGATGTCGGCAGCGGGCTGTCGGATGGTGTATTCGGTCTGCGCCTGCGTTATGAGTTTTCACGACAGTTTGCGCCGTATTTCGGCGTGGAGCGGATTGCGAAATATGGCAAGACCGCTGATTTGGCGCGCAATGCCGGAGGAGTAACCGGCGAAACGCGCTGGGTGGCTGGCCTGCGCTTCTGGTTCTAGAGAGTCGCCGAATAGTCAATTGAAAAGCAATGTCCGATCAAAGTAACACCCACGTCAACTACCCAAGGAGCACTACCATGAAAACGATCACGATATCCGTTCTTGCCGCATCGCTCGCCCTGACCATGCCGGCTTTCGCCGATGATGCGCACCACCCGGAAAAGGCGGCTGAAGCCAAGAGCGCCCCCGCGCAGATCGGGCCGCAGGTGAAGAAAATGCAGGACAACGTCAAGAAGATGCAGCCACAGCTCGACCGCATCGCCAATGCCAAAACCGACGCCGAGCGGCAAAAGGCCATGGCCGAGCACATGCAGACGATGCAGGAGAACATAGGCATGGCGCGCGGCATGCAGTCCGGGATGATGGGCTGTCCGATGATGGAGCGCGGTGGCATGGGCATGATGGGCGGTAGCCAAGGCATGGCGGGTGCGGACGACATGATGGCCAAGCGCATGGAGATGATGGAAAAGCGCATGGACATGATGCAAATGATGATGCAGGGCGGCATGGGCACGATGCAGCAAGGCGGCGCGGCCAAGCCAGCCAATTGACGGCATCTGCGGAGAAATCGCCATGTGGGGATACGATCACGGTGGCTGGCCGATGGGTATCGGCATGATCCTGCTCTGGGGACTGCCGATCATCTTGCTGGTCTGGCTGTTCGCCAAAGCGGCTTCCAGTCGCGGTGCCAAGGACGAAACACAGCAGTCCCCGCATGAGATTCTGGATGCGCGCTACGCGCGCGGCGAGATCGGGCGCGACGAGTATCAGGAGCGTCGCGCCGACCTTGAAGGACACAACAAACGATGAGCCGCGCATGGGCATGCCCTTAACAAGGAGAGAGCAATGAATACACGCTACGGTTTCGGCAAAAAGGTCGCGCTTGCATTCGATCAGGCCATCGAATGCGTCACCGCCGAGTTGCAGAAAGAAGGCTTCGGCGTACTGACCGACATCGATGTTTCGGCCACGATGAAGAAGAAGCTGGATGAGGACATGCCTCCGTATCGCATCCTCGGCGCTTGCAACCCAAAGCTGGCGCACCAGGCGATGACCGCCGAACCGTCCATCGGCCTCCTGTTGCCCTGCAATGTCGTCGTCCGCCAGGATGCCGCCGGGGCCGTGTTTGTCGAGTTCATGGATCCCGCTGCCGTGCTTCAACTCGTCGACAACCCGAACATCGAGCCTCTCGCCGCAACGGTGCGCGGCAAACTTGAGCGGGTCATGCAGGCGATCTGACGGATGCCCAGAAAGTCGGCGCTGGCGGGACGGCGCATAACCGGCACGTCGCTGACTTTCAGCATCTCCATGCTCTGCTTTGACAGGAGGGGGCCATGACCAGGAGACCCGAAACGAGCCGCGACCCTGTGTGTGGAATGGTTGTAGGCGTTGCCGCATCACCGTACTCGACGACGTGGCAAGGGCTCGAGTTCCATTTCTGTTCAGCGCAATGTCAAGAGCGCTTCATTGCCACCCCAGCGCTCTACACCGTGCCAAGAGGTGTCCAGAATATCGTTCCCATCGTCCGGAGACATAGGCTCCGCTTCGTCGCGCCGACACGGGAGGCGCTTCGTGTCGCATGCGGCAAACTCCTGAGCATGATGGGAGTCGCTGCCGCCACTCCCGATCTCGATGGCATCACGGTCGAATACGACCTACGCCAGGCGACGCTTGCACAGATTGAAGGTGTCGTTGCCGAAGCGGGCCTCATTCTTCGCGGCGGTTTGCATCGCTGGCGCCGCAATCTGTGGAAATTCATCGAGGGCAACGAAATCGAAAACGAGGCGCATCCGATGAGCGGCGCTTGCTGCAACCGTCCGCCAGCGCGGTCGCGCTAAGAGGGGGGGGCTCGGATAACGGAAAATAGAGCACGCTAAACCGGTTGCAGCGGTCGTAGCGGCCTGAACTTGCCCACGTCGACCTTGGCGCTGCTGCGCCACAGATAATCGCCGGTCAGGTTGATGTATTACCAGCCGAGAACAGTCTGTAGCCGCCTGGGGGGCACGCCACCGGCCGCACCAATCCGCTCAGCAGATAGTCGCGCACGATATGCACGCTCACCCCGGCATCAAGGGCCAGCCGGGACACCGTGTAGGCGCTCGTTGAACACCACCTTTTTCCTCATCCGGCGCAGCAGGAAAGCTGCTTCACGTCCTTGCTGAAGGTCTGCGCCGCGAGCTTCAACCCCTCGACCATCGTCAGGTAGGGGAACAACTGGTCGGCCAGTTCCTGCACCGTCATGCGGTTGCGGATGGCGAGCACCGCCGTCTGGATCAGTTCGCCAGCTTCCGGCGCCACCGCCTGCACGCCGATCAGACGGCCGCTGCCTTCCTCGATGACCAGCTTGATGAAGCCGCGCGTATCGAAGTTGGCCAGCGCACGCGGCACGTTGTCCAGCGTCAGGGTGCGACTGTCGGTTTCGATCCCGTCGTGATGCGCTTCGGCCTCGCTGTAGCCCACGGTCGCCACTTGCGGATCGGTGAACACCACGGCCGGCATTGCGGTTAGGTCGAGGGTAGCGTCGCCGCCGGTCATGTTGATCGCGGCACGGGTGCCGGCCGCTGCCGCCACATAGACGAACTGAGGCTGGTCGGTGCAGTCGCCAGCCGCGTAGATGTTTGGGCTACTCGTGCGCATGCCCTGGTCGATAACGATGGCCCCCTGCGGATTGACCTTGACGCTGGCCGCTTCCAGGTTAAGGGCGCGGGTATTCGGCGTGCGGCCGGTGGCGACCAGCAGCTTGTCGGCACGTAGTTCACCGTGCCCCGTGGTCAGCACGAATTCGCCGTCCACATGAGCGACCTGGCTGGCTTGCGTGTGCTCCAGCACCTCGATGCCCTCGGCACGAAAAGCCGCTGTGACGGCCTCGCCAATGGCTGGGTCTTCCCGGAAAAACAGCGTGCTGCGCGCCAGGATCGTGACCTGGCTGCCCAGCCGGGCAAAAGCTTGCGCCAGTTCCAGCGCCACCACCGACGAGCCGATCACGGCCAGGCGTTCGGGAATCGTGTTGCTGACCAGGGCCTCGGTCGAAGTCCAGTAGGGTGACTCTTTCAAACCTGGAATCGGTGGCACGGCCGGGCTGGCACCCGTGGCAACCAGGCAGCGGTCGAACACCACGACGCGCTCGCCACCCTCGTTCAAACGGACGACGAGGCTCTGGCTGTCCTTGAAACGCGCTTCACCGTGCAGAACGGTAATGGCCGGGTTGCCGTCCAGGATGCCTTCGTACTTGGCGTGGCGCAGCTCATCGACGCGGGCCTGCTGCTGGGCCAGCAGTTTGTTGCGATCAATCGCAGGCGCGGTTGCCGTGATACCGCTGTCGAACGGGCTTTCCCGGCGCAGATGG
>SSTA01000403.1 GCA_009469685.1 Azonexaceae bacterium
ACTGCGATGCTTTTCCGGAATACAGTGCCTCAACCAGGGCGGCGTATTTCTCGGCGATGAAACTGCGGCGAACCTTGCGGGTACGTGTCAGTTCATCGTCATCGGGATCGAGCTCCTTGTGCAGCACGAGAAATCGATGAATCTGGGATGCGGCCACGGGGGCATCCTCGGCCAAAGCGCAATTCATGTCCTCCACGCATCCGCGCAGCAGATCGCCAACCTGCGGATTTCCGGCCAAATCGGCATAACCGGCATACGCAATTCCCTGCCGTTCCGCCCAGTTGCCGACCGCCCCAAGGTCGATAGTGAGGAAGGCGCATACCCGATCGCGGCCGTTCCCGAAACAGACAGCCTCCTTGATGTAGGGAAAGAACTTGAGCTTGTTTTCGACGTAATTCGGGGCAAAGACCGCCCCCCCGCCCAGCCGACCCACGTCCTTCACCCGATCGATGATCACGAGATGGCCGTCGGCATCGAGAAAGCCAGCGTCGCCGGTATGGAAGTATCCTTCGCCATCGAGGGCGGCTGCGGTGGCCTCCGGCTGGCGATGATATCCCTTGAGCAACATGGGACCACGAACCAGAATCTCTCCTGTATCGGCGATGCGGATCTCAACGCCAGGAGCCGGAACGCCAACGGTTTCGGCCTTGACCTGACCGTCCTTCTGCAGACAAACGTAGGCGCAGGTCTCGGTCTGGCCATAGAGCTGCTTGAGGTTGATGCCTATGGAACGGTAGAACCGGAACAGGTCCGGTCCGATGGCCGCTCCGGCGGTATACGCTGCCCGCAATCGGGAAAAACCGAGGGCGTTGCGCAGCGGACCATAGATGACCACCTCTCCCAGGGCGTAGGCGAGTCGCATAGCAAGGCCCACCGGTTTTCCATCCAGAATATCCGCACCGCACTTCCTTGCCAGAGCCATGGCACGGTCGAAAAGCCAGCGTTTGACGCGACCGGCGTCTTCCATGCTGATGGTGACCTGGGTCAGCAAATTCTCGAACACCCGGGGCGGAGCGAAGTAAAAGCTCGGGCCGATTTCCCTCAAGTCGCTCATTACCGTTTCCGCCGACTCCGGACAATTAATGGTGAATCCGGCCACCAAGGCCTGAGCGTACGAAAAAAGATGATCCCCCACCCAAGCCAGAGGAAGGTAAGAAACGATGGCATCCCCAGGCACCAACCGATCGACTGCAATCCCGCCCCGGGCGGCGGCGATCAGGGCGGCGTGGGTCTGACAGACTCCCTTAGGCCGCCCGGTCGTCCCAGAGGTGTAGAGCATCACGGCCACATCGTCTGCGCTGCCGAGGGCCAGTTCGGCCTCGAAGAACCCGGGATGGTCGCGATCATACTGTCGGCCGACTGCAAGAAGCTGGTGGAAATCGTGCAGACCGGGCTGGTCGTAGTGGAGCAGCCCTCGTGGATTGTCGAAAACAATATGTGCCAATCCGGGAAAAACCTGGCGCACGTCGAGAAGCTTGTCGACTTGCTCCTGGTTCTCGGCGACGACGAGGCCAACTTCGGCATCCTCGAGGACGTAGCGCACTTCATCGGCGACTGCGTCCTGATACAGGGGAACCGGAATTCCCCCCAAGCACTGGGTCGCGGCAAGAGCCATATACAGGTGGGGGCGATTGTCGCCGATGACGGCAACGCGGTCTCCCCGCCGACAACCCAGAGCCGCGAGACCGCAGGCCAGAGCCCTCACCCGATCGGCCACTCCGGACCAGGACCAGGTCTGCCAGATGCCGAGATCCTTCTCGCGCATGGCCGGCTCGCCGCTACGCAGGCGAGCGTGCTGGAACAACTGGCGTGGAAAGGTTGTCGCTTCCGCCGCAGCTTCGCCGGACGCACCAACTACCATCGTGTCTCCTCGCGCCCTCTTTCGGCAGCCCCGAATGATCGGAAGTTGCGGAGGGTCATGGGTGCCATTGTAGCTCCAGTGCGCCACTGGCGCACGATGCCCTCGCAAGTCCAGGCGACGCAAGCAATAGCCCGAAAAATGAATTTAACATATTGATTTTTATACATTAAATTCGAGTAGACAAATATTTTCCCGCGCCTATAGTGAAGTATTCGGCCGGGGCGGCCGCGACAATTTCGGACAAGGAGGCTTGCCATGGACGATGTTTTTCCGACCCTGCTCCCGGAAGCCCTGATTGTTGACGTGCCGGAACTCGATGCCCAGCACGAAGCGATCTTTGCGCAGATCGAAGCCATCAAGAAGGCCTGCCTCGGTACCGATGAGCTTCCCCTGGCGGCACTGGAAATGCTCATCGACTTGCTGCGCGGGCACTTCGCTTCGGAAGAGCAACTGGCCCGCGAGTCCGGAATCTACTTTGGCGATCACGACCGCGTGCACCGGGAAAGTCTGGCCGCCCTAGACCGCACCATCCACCGCGTCCGCCAGGGCAGCCTCGACGGTTTTTGCTTACTGCGCTATCTCGAATGCTGGTTCGAACGGCACATCCTCGACCAGGACATTCCGTTCGCCGAGCGACTCAACGCTGCCCACGCCATCCCCCGGGCAAGGACCTCCCTGCCCTCGCTCCATCTCTCATCCCTGTAAGGCGCGACCCAGTCGTGGCGCCCGGCCCGCAGAGAGTCTGAACAGCCCGACCGCCTCGACGAGTCCCCGCGCCTGTTCTTCAAGGCTCTCCGCCGCTGCGGCGGCTTCCTCGACCAAAGCAGCATTTTGCTGGGTGACGTCGTCCATTTGACCCACTGCAAGCGTCACCTGCTCGATCCCGGCGCTCTGCTCCCGGCTGGCATGGCTGATTTCTTCCACCAGGACAGCAACCTTGCGGAAGCTTTCCACGACCTCGGTCATGGTTTTCCCGGCATCCTGGACCAATCGGGTTCCGCCCTTGACGGTGTCGACCGAACCGACGATCAGCGACCTGATTTCCTTGGCGGCTCCGGCGCTGCGCTGGGCCAAATTACGGACTTCCGTCGCCACCACGGCGAATCCCCGCCCCTGTTCGCCTGCACGGGCCGCCTCCACCGCGGCGTTCAGGGCAAGAATATTGGTCTGGAAGGCTATCGAATCGATGACCCCGATAATGTCGGCAATCTTCCGGGAACTGGCGTCGATGTCCTGCATGGTTTGAACCACCGACCCGACCATGGTGCCTGCTCGTTGAGCCACCTCGTTTGCCGCAACCGCGAGCACCGCGGCCTGTTGCGCATGGTCCGCGTTCTGTCGCACCGTTGCGTTGAATTCTTCCATACTGGATGAGGTTTCCTCCAGACTGGAGGCCTGTTCCTCGGTCCGCGAGGAGAGATCCGTATTGCCCATGGCGATCTCCCGGGCGGCGGTATTGATCGCATCCGCCGCGCTCTTGATCCGCCCCACAACGTCGCGGAGTTGGACAACGGTGGCGTTGGTGTCGTCCTTCAATTGCCCAAAGATGCCTTGGTAATCCGCCGTCACCTGTTGGGTGAGATCGCCCGAGGCAATGGACCGAAGAATTTCCGCGACTTCCTGTAGCCCCTCCTCGGTCGTCGCCAACAAAGTATTGAGATCCTGAGCGAGGGTCAGGAAGAAGCCGCTACGTCCGCCTTCCACCATGCGGCGGCTGAAATCGCCCTGCGCAGCAGCGGAGATCAATTCCGCAACCTCCTCCTGGGCATGTCTTGTCTCTTCGCGCTGAGCCTTTTCCAGGCGAGCATTGTTTTCGAGCACCGCCAAGGACTGATTGCTTCCCAGCAGCGCGTCGCGGAATACGCCGTGCAACCCGACGGGCTGCGCCTTGCGGAAATACTTGCTCTCGCCCGCCATGCGCAGAACCGTCTGCTGCTCCCGAAAACAGGGCTCCAATTGGTCGAGCATGTTGTTGATGCCCCAGCAAAGCTCCCCCACGGCGTCCTTCGGTCCGATATTGACGATTCGCCCCGTGACCTTACCCGAGGCAACTTCGCCAACCAACTGGCGCAACCGTTCCATGCGCGGATCGCCAGCCGCGCCTGAAATGCGGCGGCCACGAAGCAAGAGAGGAGTCAGCACCGCACCGATGAGCGCCAGCAGCGCTGAAGGCCAGTCGAATCCATGGCGCAGCGAAATCCAGATCGCGGCCGCCACCAGCAACCCCAATAGGGTGAACCCGAGCGTTCTAGAGTGCATGGATCAACTCCTCGTAACTCATGCCTTTCTCCTTGAGCACCCCAATCAGCAAGGCGAGGGAAGCCTCGCAGGCGTCCCGGGGACCGGCCTTCGTCTCGGCCTCCGACATCGCCCGATAAAGGCCCTCTATCACTTGCAGGGCGCTACGCTTGGGAGCGCGCCGCACCGACAAGTAGCCACAGATCTGCCCGGCCGCATCGTAATCCGGCGTCACGTTGGCAAAGACCCAGTAGAAACTGCCGTCCTTGGCCAAGTTCTTCACGTAGGCAAAGACCTCGTTGCCCGATGCGATATTGTCCCAAAGGAACTTGAATACCCCGCGCGGCATGCCCGGGTGTCGGATGATGTTGTGCTGGGCGCCGATCAGTTCCGCTTCGGAATAGCCGGAAAACTCGATGAA
>SSTA01000404.1 GCA_009469685.1 Azonexaceae bacterium
GTGGCGGCCGCGGCGGCGGCTTGAGTCTTGATGAAGTCACGCCGGGTCAGTTTCATTTCGATCATCTCAGGCCTCCTCGTCTGGATTGTTTTCATAGCGGTGATACACCAGCGACGCAGACAGTACGTCCGGCAGCTGGCGTATCGTTTCGAACAGGGTGACGGTCGCCTCGTCGGATCCGGTTTCCAGCGTCACGATCAGCCGCCCATCTTCGGCGACGGCATGAATGTCGACGCCCTGCAGGGCTGAGAGCGCGGCTTGCAGCGCAGCGCCCCCCTCGGGCCTGGCGGCGACGATGAGGCTGGAAATGTGTGCGGGAGTGGGAGCAAGGGAAGCCATGGGCAACTCGTCGATGAGTGGTCCGGGCAATTTATCCCTGGGAGCGGTAGGGTGTTCTTAACTCAAGTCAAACCTGGAGAGCGTCAATCCTCCTTTTGGCTATTTGTTGATCCAGATCAAACCCAAGGGGCTAGCCCATTCGGGGAAGGACGCTTCGGGCGTTGGCGCTGCAAGCCACCGCCGCTTCTTGCAGGTCCATCCCGCGCAGCCGAGCGAATTCGGTCGCAATTCCGGTCAGTTCTTGCGGCGTGTTGCGGCCACGATCAAGCCAGGCCGGCGGGATGTCCGGGGCGTCGGTTTCGAGGACGATGGCGTCCAGGGGTAGGGTTGCCGCGAGAGTCCGGATGCGAGTCGATCCCGCGTAGGTCATCGAGCCGCCGAATCCCAGCTTGAATCCCAGGGCTAGAAAGGTCTCGGCCTGCTGGCGGCTTCCGTTGAAGGCGTGGGCGATGCCTCCGGGGACCTCGATGCGACGCAGATGTTTGAGGACATGATCGACGGCCCGGCGCACGTGCAGGATCACCGGCAGGGAGAATTCCCGCGCGAGTTTCAGTTGCTGAACGAAGAAGAATTCCTGGCGAGGCAGGTCTAGATCGGGCAAGTAGCAGTCCAGCCCGATTTCGCCTACCGCGACCGGATGCTCGGAGACCAGCCAATCCCGTAGTACGTCCAGGTCTTCCGGCGCTGCCTCGCGGACGTAGAGGGGATGCAGTCCATACGCGGGGTGGCAACCGGCATAAGCTCGGCAGCAGTCCCGCAGGCGAGCAAAATCGGCTGCGGAAACTCCCGGGACGACGATCTCGGCCACCCCGGCGCGGTTCGCCGCCGCGACCAAGTCCGAACGATCTTTGTCGAATTCGCGCGCGTCGAGGTGGCAGTGCGTGTCGATCAGCATCCGAGAAACGGGAATTCGGGTTCCGGGCGCCGGCCGCCGATCAGGTCGGCAAGGGCGGCAGCGGAACCGCAGGCCAGAGTCCAACCCAGGGTTCCGTGACCCGTATTGAACCATAGGTTGTCCAAGCTACTGCGGCCGACGAGGGGACGATTGGAGGGCGTTGCCGGACGCAGGCCGCACCAGAACCGAGGTTCTCCTGCAGCGCGCAAGTTCGGGAAGAGCTCCCGGGTTCGGTCCATCAGCGCCGTGCAGCGCACTGGGTCGAGGTCCAGGTTATAGCCGTTGAATTCTGCCGTTCCGGCAATGCGGAGACGTTCTCCCAGGCGCGAGAAGACAATCTTCCGCCCGTCGTCGGTGAGGCTGACGCGAGGAGCGCCGCTGTCCGGAGCCAGAGGCAAAGTCGCCGAGTAGCCCTTGGCAGGATAGACCGGCAATCGCATGCCCAGGGGACGAACGAGTCCGGCGCTATGGCTGCCGAGGGCGAGGACGTAGGCGTCGGCCGTCATCAGCGCGCCTTCTCCGTTTGTCTCCGCCACCACGCCGGCCAGGCGTTTGCCTGCGGGGGCCAGACGCCGGAGGGTCACGCCATAGCGGAAGTCGACCCCTGCGGCGGCGGCCCGCTCGGCGAGGGCGACGGTGAAGCGGTGCGCATCCCCCGACTCGTCGGAGGGCGTGTAGTCTCCTCCGACGATGAGTTGGCGGGCGCCTGCCAGGGCGGGTTCGATTTCCAGGCAACGCGCCCCGGTGACGGTCTCGCGATCCAATCCGAGGGAGCGCATGAAGCGGGCCGCCGCCTTGGCCTGGGCGAATTCGCCGACGTCGGTATAGATGTGAAGGATGCCGCGCTGCAACTGGTCGTATTCGAGGCCGAGTTCCTGGCGCAGCTCCCCCAGGCAGCGCCGGCTGTAGAGCGCGAGGGCGACGATCGCCCGGACGTTTGCTTGCGTGCGACCCGGCAGGCAATTCGCCAGGAAACCAAGGCCCCAGCGGAAGAAGTCCGGGTCCAATCGCCAGCGGACCAGCAGCGGGGCGTCCTGGCGGCCGATCCAGGCCGCAATTCGCCCGAGCGCGTGCGGGTTGGCCCAGGGTTCCGCATGGGAGACGGAAATCTGGCCGCCGTTGGCAAAACTGGTTTCAAGGGCGGCGCCGGGCTGACGGTCGACGACGGTGACCTGGTGGCCGTCCCGGGCGAGATACCAGGCGCTCGCGGTGCCGACCACGCCGGCGCCGAGCACCAGGATCCGCATCAGTCGTCCAGCCTTGTGAGACTGGAGCGGTCCCTCATTCCTGGCCTCCACGGTCGCGGTAGATTCGACTCACTTCCGGGATGTGGCGCAACCCACGGAGCACCTGGGCGAGATGGGCCCGGTTGGCGACCTGGATGGTGAAGCCCAGGGAGGTGAATAAGCGTTCCGGGCTGGCATCCATGGACACATCCTCGATATTCGACCCGGCTTCGGCGATTGCCGCCGCCACCTGGGCCAGGACGCCGCGGGTGTTCTTGACCTCGACCCGGATGCGGACGTCGAACAGAGCTCCCTCCTCCGGTTCCCACTCGACGTCGATCCATTTCTGCGGCTCGCTCGAGCGGGAGATGCGGATGGTGGGACAGTCATGGGTATGGACGACCAGCCCGTGCCCCTTGCGTATGGAACCGATGATCGGATCGCCGGGGATCGGCTGGCAACATTTGGCCAATTGAATGGCCATGCCTTCGGTGCCCCGTATGGTGAGTGCGCCGCCGCCTTCGGCGGCCGGGGCGTCGTCCCGTGCGAGCAGGCGGCGGGCGACCACGGAGGGCAGGCGCTTGCCCAGGCCGATGTCGGTGAAGACCTCATCGCGGGACTTGTTCCCGCTGTTTTTCAGCAGCTGCTCCCAGGCCGAATTGGGGACCATCGAAGCCACGACGCCCAGGGCCATCAGTTCCTGATTGAGAAGCCGCTCGCCCAGCGAGGCCGACTCCTCGTTCTGCATGGTGCGCAGGAAATGGCGAATCTTGCTGCGTGACCGGCCGGTCTTGATGTAGGTGAGCCAGGCGGGATTGGGACTGGCGTGCGGCGCCGTGATGATTTCCACCAGGTCGCCGTTCTTCAGTTCGGTGCGCAGCGGGGCCAGTTCATGGTTGATGCGGGCTGCGGTACAGTGATTACCCACATCGGTGTGGACGGCGTAGGCAAAATCGACCACGGTCGCCCCTCGCGGAAGCGCGAGAATCTTGCCCTTGGGCGTGAAGACATAGACCTCGTCGGGAAAGAGGTCGATCTTGACGTTCTCGAAGAATTCGGCGGAATCGCCGCTCTGCATCTCGAGCAGCGATTGCAGCCATTTGTGGGTCTTGATCTGGAGTTCGGCCCCGCTTTGCTCGGTGTCTTTGTAGAGCCAGTGGGCTGCGATCCCTTCCTGGGCGACATGGTGCATCGATTCGGTCCGGATCTGGACTTCGACGGGAGTGCCATAGGGGCCGATCAGGGTGGTATGCAGGGACTGGTATCCGTTGGCCTTGGGGATGGCGATATAGTCCTTGAATTTCCCGGGGACCGGCTTGTAGAGGGCATGAAGGGCACCGAGCGCCAAATAGCAGGCGGGAACGCTGCCCACCACGACCCGGAAGCCGTAGATGTCGAGCACTTGGGAAAAGGACAGCTGCTTTTCCTTCATCTTGCGATAGATGGAGTACAGCGTCTTTTCGCGGCCGAAAACGTCGGCTTCGATGGTCGCAGATTGGAGCTTGCCGCGGATACCATCGGTGATCTTGGCCAGCAATTCCCGGCGGTTCCCGCGGGCGGCCCGCACGGCCTTCGCGAGTACCTCAGCCCGGTGGGGATGGAGCAGACGGAAGCAGTTGTCCTGGAGCTCCCGGTAGAGCTTGTTCAGTCCCAGTCGCAGGGCGATGGGGGCATAGATTTCGAGGGTTTCCGAGGCGATCCGGCGCTGCTTGTCGGGGCGCACGGCGGCCATGGTGGCCAGGTTGTGCTGGCGGTCGGCGAGCTTGATCAGGACGACGCGCAAGTCCCGCGCCATGGCCATCAACATCTTGCGGAAATTTTCGGCCTGGGCCTCGTGATACGAGGCGAA
>SSTA01000405.1 GCA_009469685.1 Azonexaceae bacterium
ATGGGCTTTGCCCTGCTTCGATTGGGTATTGACCCCGATGACGTTGATCTTCTCGCGGGTAAAAATTTCGGAAATGTCCCTGAGCAGGCCCTGGCGGTCGTGGGCATCGACGATCAAGTCGGCGGCAAAGACGCCGGTGGTCTCGCCGCCCCAGTCGGTTTCGATCACCCGTTCAGGATGAAGCGCCGAAAGATTGGCAAAGTTGGGGCAGTCGGCGCGGTGGATTGAGACGCCTTTGCCACGGGTCACGAAGCCCTGGATGGAATCGGGCGGCGCCGGCTTGCAGCAACGGGCGAGTTGGGTGAGCAGTTTGTCCACGCCAACGATGAGGATGCCTTGATTGCCGTCCACCGGTTTTCTGGGGCGCGTCTGGACCGCATCGGGCAACTGGGTTTCGACTTCATAGTCACCGCCCCGCGCGACCGACTGGAATTGCCGCAGATTCATTTCGCCGCGGGCAGCGGCGATGTAGAGGTCGTCGGCCCGGGTGTAGCCGAGCTTGTGGGCCAGATCATCCATGTTGGAACCACTGAGCCCAAGGCGCTGCAATTCCTTGCCGACGATGCCACGACCTTCAGAAAGCGTCTCCTCCAGGGCAAGATTGGCAAACCACTGCCGTACCTTGACCCGCGCGCTCTTGGTCTGGATATAGCCCTGAGCGGGGTTCAGCCAGTCGCGCGACGGGCCGCCCTGCTTGGCGGTGACGATCTCGACCCGCTGACCGGTTTCGAGGGGAGTATTGAGAGGCACCAACTGGCCATTCACCTTGGCTCCCCGGCAGCGGTGGCCGAGGTCGGTATGGACCCGGTAAGCAAAATCCACCGGCGTCGACCCCGCGGGCAGGTCCACCACCTTGCCCTGGGGAGTGATGACGTAAAGCGTTTCGTCCAGGGCAGCCTGTTTGTAGTGGTTGACCCAATCCGAACTATCGGCGACTTCGTCCTTCCAGGTCAGGAGCTGGCGCAACCAGGCGATCTTCTCGTCGTAGCTGTCCTCGGCGCCGTGACGGACGCCTTCCTTGTAGCGCCAATGGGCGGCAACTCCGAGTTCCGCATGCTTGTGCATTTCCCAGGTGCGAATCTGCACTTCCAGACTGCGACCGTCGGGACAGCGCACCGCGGTGTGGAGCGAGCGGTAGTGATTCCCCTTGGGATTCGAGATGTAGTCGTCGAATTCCTTGGGAATCGGAACCCAGATGTTATGGACAATGCCGAGCACCGTGTAGCAATCCTTGATGTCATCGACGATGACCCGCAGCGCCCGCACGTCGTACACCTCCGAAAACTCGACGCCCTTCTTGCGCATCTTGTTCCAGATGCTGTAAATGTGCTTCGGTCGGCCGTAGATTTCGGCTTTGGCGATGCCCACAGCCAGCAATTCCTCGCGTAAGCGGCGAATGGCGTCGGCGATGAATTGCTCCCGCTCAGTCCGCTTCTCGTCCAACAGCTTGGCCACCTGCTTGTAGGTGTCCGGATGCATGAAGCGGAAGGACAGGTCCTCCAGCTCCCACTTCAACTCCCACACCCCCAGTCGGTTGGCCAACGGGGAATAGAGTTCCAGGGTCTCCCGGGCCACCTGGACGCGCAGGTCGTCCGGATGGGAGGCGTAGAAGCGCAGCGTCTGGGTACGGCTTGCCAGCCGCAGGAGCACCACCCGGATGTCCTCGACCATGGCCAGCAGCATTTTGCGCAGCACCTCGATCTGCGCCTTCATTTCCTGGGGATTGACCTCGCCGGCCTCGATATTGGCGGCAACGAATCCCCGGGCGATGGGGCGCAGGCGGTTGAGGCGGGAAATGCCGTTGACCAGGTGGGCCACCGACTTGCCGAAACGTTCCCCGATATGCTCGACGCCATGCTCATGATGGGCTGGAATGGCGAAAAGCAACGCCGCGACTCGAGAATCCCCGTCGAGCTTCAATCCGGTGATGATCAGTGCCATGCCAAGCGCATGGGACCAGATGCGCTCCCCGCTGCCCAGCGCGGCCTCGCCATACGCCTCCCAGGCGTATTCCACGGCGTCCCGCAGCCTTCGGGATTCCTCCTCCCCGAGCCCTTCGGAAAGCGTCTGGAGGTACTGCTGAAAATCGCCCTGGCTGGCGATGGAATGCATGACGGAAACCATGGCCGCCATTATAGCGCCCCGGGCGAAAGCGCCCGTAGTGCATAATTCTCCAATGTCCCCATGCCCTGAAACCGCCGGCCCCCGGCGGTTCCTTCTCAATCCCTACCTACTCCTCACGCTTACCGTGCTTTTCTGGTCAGGGAACATGGTTCTCGGCCGCGGCATTCGCGACGATGTTCCTCCCTTCGCCCTCGCCTTCTGGCGCTGGGCCATCGCCCTCGCCCTGACCTTGCCGCTCGCCTGGCCCCATCGCCGGCAATGGCCCCTCCTCCTTCGCGGCTGGAAAGCCGTCGCCGGACTCGGTCTGCTCGGCGTAGGGGGCTATAACACTTTCGCGTACTTGGCCTTGCAATCGACTACCGCGACCAACGCAGTCCTGCTCAATTCCTTCATCCCGGTGGCCACCATCGCCATCTCCTGGGCTTTTCTGGGCAAGCGCCTGGGTCCCAGGGAAGCGTTCGGAGTCCTGCTCTCCCTGACCGGGGCCGTCGCCATCGTCGCTCGTGGGGACCCGGCCGTCCTCGCGCAACTCGCCCTCAACCGTGGCGACCTGTGGATGCTGATCGCAGTCCTCACCTGGGCGATTTACACCGTCGGCCTGGCCTGGCGACCAGCCGGCGTGGACCCCATGCTCATGCTGGCGGCGATGACCCTGGTCGGCCTTTGCGCGCTCATCCCCGCCTAC
>SSTA01000406.1 GCA_009469685.1 Azonexaceae bacterium
ATGGATCGCTTCGATTCGCCCTTCGACCTCTGCCAACCTGCCGGGATCGAGATCGACCCGATCGGCGTAGCGACGCAACAGGGAAACTGCCTCCCCGAGTTCCGCCTGCGCCGATTCCACAAGGCTGACGATTTCCGCCAGGGCCGGATCGTAATCAGCCAGATCGGCGAGCCGTCCAGCCACCGAATCGACCGAGCCGACGCAGGCCCCATCGCTGTCCGCGAGAACCGCCAGAGCAAACTGGGCACCCTCCAGCAATCCAGCCGAATGCGCGAGGCGGCGATGCTCGGACTCCAGCGCCGCCCATTCCTCCTGGGTAAAGCCCAAACCCTCGAGCTCGCGCAATTGCCATTCCAATTGCTCGCGCTCGCGGCTCACTGCCTCGCCACCCGTGACCGCGGTCTTGAGGGCTGCTTCCGCCTCGCGCCAGGCCCGGAAGGCAGCGGCAGTCGCGGAGGCCAGGTCCGACTGCCCGGCGTGGCCATCGAGCAGCGCGCGCTGGGCATCGGCCCGCAGAAGCGACTGATGGGCGTGTTGACCGTGGATATCGACCAGACTCTCGCCCACCTCGCGCAACTGCTGGACGGTAGCGGGCGAACCGTTGATGTAGGCCCGCGAGCGTCCACCCGAGTCGATGACCCGCCGCAGGAGCAGCTCGTCCTCCCCTTCCAGGTCGTTGGCAGCCAACCAATCCCGAATGCCGGCCAGGGCCCCAATATCGAAGGCGGCCGCGATTTCGGCCTTGTCGCAGCCAGCCCGCACCACGGACGCGTCGCCCCGATCTCCCAGCGCCAATGCCAGGGCATCGACGAGGATGGACTTCCCGGCTCCGGTCTCTCCGGTCAGAGCACCGAAACCGGTCGAAAAATCGAGTTCCAGCCGATCGACGATGACGAAATCCCGCAGGGTGAGACGGCGCAGCATCAATGCCCCCGCGGCCGCTCACTCCACTGGAGTTTCTGGCGCAACATGGCAAAGTAGCTGTATCCCGGCGGATGCAGAAAGCAGATCGAGTATTCGGACCGCCGCAGGCGCACGCAATCGTCCTTCTGCAGATCGAGGGTCACCTGGCCGTCGAAGTGCACCCGGGGATCGTCGGCGAAAGTGATGCGCAGCTCGATTTCGGCCTTGTCATTTACCACCACGGGACGGTTGGTCAGGGCGTGGGGACACAGGGGAACCAGGGCAATGCCGGTCAGCGTGGGATGGAGAATGGGCCCCCCCGCAGACAAGGCATACGCCGTCGAGCCGGTCGGAGTGGAAACGATCAGCCCGTCCGAACGCAGGTTGTAGATGAATTCCCCATCGATGAAGAGCTCCATTTCGATCATCCGGCCGATGGCCCCCTTATCGACCACCAGGTCGTTCAGCGCCAGGTTGGCAGCCACCTCGCGGCCGTTGCGGAGCACTTCGGCATCCAGGAGCATGCGGGTTTCGGGCAGGAAGCGGCCGTCCAGGAGATCGTCCATGCAGGTCAACATGTCGCTTCTGGCGATGTCGGTCATGAATCCGAGACGCCCCTGGTTGACCCCCACCAGGGGCACCCGGTAGCGCGCCAGCCGGCGGGCGGCGTTGAGCATGGTCCCGTCGCCGCCGAGAACGATGGCAAGATCAGCATGGGCTCCGATGTCGTTGAACCCGCAGGTCACCCAACGCGACAGATCGACCTGACGCCCCACGTGACCGGCCGTCTCCCGTTCGACGAATACCGAAATGCCGCGCTCATGGAGATACTCAGCCAGCCTGCGCAAGGACTCGGCGATTTCGAGGCTGTGGTACTTCCCGACCAGAGCGATGGTCCGGGGAGCGCGATAGGAGCCGAAAGCGGAATTCATGGGCCGAATTTTGGCACAAAACCGCAAGCGGTTCGGCCTCAGGCGGCCCGGCTTGCTAAAATCCTGGCTTGATCACCACGAGTTCATCCCATGAAACGCACCCGCTTTGGTTCCCGCGACCGCATCTCCCGCGATGCGGCCGAATTGCAACGCCTGGCCGCCGGGCTGTCGGAATCCGGCGGTAAGCTGGAGGATGCCTATTGGGAGCGCCAGCTTGCCGAACTCGTCGAGAACATGCTGCGCCATGGCGCCGAAGACGATCTCAACAGCGCCCTGGACCGCCTGTTCGACCTCAATCCCCGCGCCCATGACGAACTTGCCGACATGGTCGAATCCCGCGCCGAAACCACCCGGCTCGAGGTCGGCGGCCAGTCCTTGGACGTCCTCCTTTTTGCGGCACCCATACTCGCCTGGTCCCGATTCTCGATTTCTTCGGGCACCCTGCCCCGCAGCACCACCGAAACGGTGGCCGTGCAACTCGGCGCCCACGTCTTCGCCAGCGATACCCGGATCGCCCTGGCCGATTACCTTTTCAGCCCCGATCAGCTCCCGCGCAGTTTCTGCGACACCTGGCAACTCACCCGGGAACTGGGCCTGGCTGCCCTGGAAGGGAAACCGCTGGCCATCGACACCGCCAACCTGCCCGAGACCAACCGTTTCCTTTCCGACGTCCGCTACCTTGTCGGCGCCGTCGTCCTGGCACCTGGACGGCCGGTCTTCCGCTGGAACGAAAAGGATGGCAGCAAGGAAGTCGCCCTCAAGGAATGGATACGCCAAGGCAGTCCCAGCCTGGAACCGCTGCTGACCGGTTGCGCCTGGCAGCCGCTGCTCGCCGACGCCTACCATTCCGCCTGCCGGCAAGCCGACCGCGCTTCCCGCCCCTATTCGGTGAAGGCGTCGGTGGCGTTCCTGCAGACGGTCCAGGGCATCACCCCCGCCGACCTGCGCGCGGTGGTCGGCCCCTGCTACGACCGCCGCCTGGAGGAGTTCCGGGTCGGGTTCGGCCCGCGGGACAAGGAGGACATCTGGCATGGCGTGGTCTGGCCGCTGCTCGGTGCCGAGGACGAGGCAAGCGATGCCCAGGGAGAAATCGAAACCGTCCTGCGGGAGTGCGGAGTCAAGGACGTGGTGATCCACGATCACCGCTTCCCCATGGAATTCTGCGACGATTGCGGCGCCCCCATGTACCCCAATCCGGAAGGCGAACTGGTCCATGCCGAGATGCCCGAACAGCCGGCCGCGAGCTCCCAGGTGCTGCATTGATCCTCGACTACGCCCTTCGCTGAGTTTCCGGTCATGAAATCCGGCCCGGGCGCCAACGAGGCCTGGCTGGCCCGCAGCCGATCCGCCGTCTGGCACCCCTGCACCCAGATGCAGCACCACGCGTGGCCGGACCAGCCGGGCTTCCTACCTCTGATCCCCATCGCCCGCGGCAAAGGCCCCTGGCTTTACGACTTCGAGGGCCGGCGCTATCTGGACGGAATCAGTTCCTGGTGGACCAACCTCTTCGGCCACGCCCATCCGCGTATCAACGCTGCCCTGAGGGCTCAACTCGAAACCCTCGAACACGTCATGCTCGCCGGCTTCACCCACCAGCCGGTAGTGGAACTTTCCGAGCGTCTCGCGGCCCTCACTGGCGGCGCCCTCGGCCATGCCTTCTACGCTTCCGACGGGGCCTCGGCGACGGAAATCGCCCTCAAGATTAGCTTCCACTACTGGCAGAACTGCGGACGGGCCGACAAGCGCGAATTCCTCTGCCTCGCCGGCAGCTACCACGGCGAAACCGTCGGCGCCCTGGCGGTCACCGACGTCGCCCTCTTCAAGGACGCCTACGCTCACCTGGTGCGCGCGGCGAACGTCGTCCCTTCCCCCGATTTCCGGCAGGGGGCGCCCGGCGAATCCCCCGCCGACGTCGCCCGCCGTGCCGCGGCCGCTCTGGAAGCCCAGCTCGAAGCTCGCGGCGATCGTATCGCCGCCCTCATCGTCGAACCCCTGGTGCAGGGCGCGGCCGGCATGGCCATGTACGATCCGGAATATTTGCGGCTGGCCCGCGGACTTTGCGACCGCCACGCCGTCCATCTCATCTGCGACGAAATCGCGGTCGGCTGCGGGCGCACCGGCACCTTTTTCGCCCATGAACAAGCTGGCATCCGGCCAGATCTCCTGTGTCTGTCGAAAGGCATCTCCGGCGGCTACCTGCCTCTGTCGGTGGTCCTGTCCACCGACACCCTTTACGGCGCCTTCCTGGACGACAGCGTCGCCCGAGGCTTCCTCCACTCCCATTCGTATACCGGCAACCCCCTGGCCTGCCGGGCGGCCCTCGCCACCCTGGACCTCTTCGCCGAAGACGATGTGCTCGCCGCCAATCGCGGGCGCGCCGAAAGGCTGTCAGCCTTCTTTGCCCCCCTCGCCGATCACGAAAGGATCCGCCACCTGCGCCAGCGCGGCCTGATACTCGCCTTCGACGTGGAGACCTCCGACCCCTGGTTCTCCCGCCGCTTCTACCGCGCGGCCCTGGACCGTTCGGCCCTGGTCAGACCCATTGGGAATACGGTGTATGTGATGCCGCCCTATGTTGTCGGCGA
>SSTA01000407.1 GCA_009469685.1 Azonexaceae bacterium
CTACGTTCAGGCTGCCTGGTTCGGCGGCGCCCTGTTGTTCATTGTCGGACTGAAGGGCATGAGCTCGCCGGCCACCGCCCGGCGGGGCATCGTCTTCGCCGGCTACGGCATGATCCTGGCCATCGCCGGTACCTTTTTCATTCCCGGACTGCGCAACCTGGGACTGATGGTTGCGGCGTTGGCCCTGGGCGGTGCCTCCGCGTGGATTTCGGGGCGGCGCGTCAAGATGACCGACATGCCGCAGATGGTCGCCATCTATAACGGCATGGGCGGCGGCGCGGCGGCGGCGATCGCCGCCGTCGAGTTCGCCCGTGGCAGCACCCATGATGGAGTCACCACGGGGCTGGCGGTGATCGGCGCCCTCATTGGCGCGGTCTCCTTCACCGGCTCCTGCGTCGCCTGGGCCAAGCTGCAGGGCGTGCTGAAGAGGGCGGTGCGGCTGCCCGGGCAGAACGCCCTGAATCTGATTCTGGCAGCCGTGGCGGTGGGCCTCGGCGCCCTCCTGGTCGCCCTGGCGCCGGCCCGCTCCGAGGCGATTCTCGCCTTCTTCGCGGTGGCCCTGATCCTTGGCCTGGTGGTCACCCTGCCCATCGGCGGCGCCGACATGCCGGTGGTCATCTCGCTCTTCAACGCCTTCACCGGGCTGGCAGTGGGTTTCGAGGGCTACGTCCTCGGCAACCCGGCCCTGGTGATCGCCGGCATCGTCGTGGGGGCCGCGGGGACCTTGCTGACCCAGCTGATGGCCAAGGCGATGAATCGGCCCTTGTCGAACATCCTGTTTACTCCGATCACGGGGGCCGCTTCCGGCGGAGAGGCCATCGCCGGGACGATGAAGGAGGTCGGGGCCATCGATGCGGCGGCGCTGATGCGCTACGCGTCGACGGTGATCGTCGTGCCCGGCTACGGAATGGCGGTGGCCCACGCCCAGCATAAGGTGTGGGAGATGGCGGTCCTACTGGAAGAAGCCGGGGTCACGGTGAAATTCGCCATCCACCCCGTCGCCGGACGCATGCCCGGGCACATGAATGTCCTTTTGGCCGAGGCTGGCGTGCCCTATGACAAGATTTTCGATCTGGACGAGATCAACGGAGAATTCGCCCAGGCCGACGTGGCCCTGGTCATCGGCGCCAACGACGTGGTCAATCCGGTCGCCCGCACCGACAAATCGAGCCCCATCTACGGCATGCCCATCCTGAACGCCGACCAGGCGCAGAACGTCATCGTGGTCAAGCGGGGCAAGGGAACCGGTTACTCCGGGGTGGAAAACGCGCTGTTCTACACGGACAACTGCCGCATGCTCTACGGCGATGCCCAGCCGGCCATCGCCGAGGTGATCCAGCAGCTCAAGGCCCTGGGCTGAGGGATTTCAGCCCGGCAGTTCGTCTTCCCGCAGGAGGAAGACGTATTCGTTGCCGGCCCGGGTTTCCAGCCAGGTGAAGGGGAGATCGGGAAAGGCGGCCTCGACGGTGTCCCGGTTGTGACCGATCTCGACCACGAGCAGGCCGCCGGGATTCAAGTGGCGGCGGGCTTGGGCGAGAAGAATGCGGGTGAAATCGAGGCCGTCCTCGCCCGAACCGAGGGCGATCGCCGGTTCGTGGCGGTATTCGGCCGGCAGGGCGGCCACGGAAGGCGCATCCACGTAGGGCGGATTCGAGACGATCAGGTCGTAGCGGCGGCCGGCCAGACCGGCAAAGGCGTCGGTCTGCACCGGATGCACGCGATCGGCGAGGCCGTAGTCGGCGATATTGCGGCGGGCGACCGCGAGGGCGTCGGCGGAGATGTCCGCGGCGTCCAGCTGGGCTTCCGGAAAGGCCAGGGCGGCGATCAGCGCGAGGCAGCCGGAGCCGGTGCATAGGTCGAGAACAGCCGCGACCGCGTCGGGATCTTCGACCCAGGGGGCAAGTTGCTCGTCGAGGAGCTCGGCGATGAACGAGCGCGGGACGATGACCCTTTCGTCCACGTAGAAATGGTGCTCGCCCAGCCAGGCTTCATGGGTCAGATAGGCCGCCGGCAGGCGCTCGTCGACGCGGCGGTGAAGCACCTTGAGGATCTTGTACTTCTCGTCGTCCAGGAGCCTGGCGTCGAGGAAGGGTTCGAGGCGGTCTAGGGGCAGATGCAGGGTGTGGAGGATCAGGTAGACCGCCTCGTCCCAGGCGTTGTCGCAGCCATGGCCGAAAAAGAGCCCGGCGGCGTTGAAGCGGCTGACCGCGAGGCGCAGGAAGTCGCGCACGGTCTGCAGTTCGGTGCGGGCAGCGTCGCTGCTCATGAACTCAGCAAGGTTTCCAGGATGCGCCGGTAGATGGCGGAAAGGCGGGGCAGGGCGGCGATCTCCACATGCTCGTCGATCTTGTGGCTGGTGGCATTCACCGGGCCGATTTCGATGAGCTGGGGGCAGATTTCCGCGATGAAGCGCCCGTCGGAAGTGCCGCCGGTGGTCGAGAGTTCGGTCTCGATGCCGCATTCGGCGCGGATGGCCGCGGCGGCGGCATCGGCCAGGGGCCCCCGGCCGGTGAGAAAGGGGCGGGCGCCGAGGGTCCACGCGATATCGTAGACGAGTCCATGGCGGTCGAGAATGGCGGTCAGGCGCCCCTGCAGGGACTCCGGCGTGCTGGCGGTGGAAAAGCGGAAATTGAACTTGATCTCGACGCTGCCGGGGACCACGTTGGTAGCGCCCGTTCCGCCATGGATGTTGGAAATCTGCCAGGTGGTCGGCGGAAAGTATTCATTGCCCCGGTCCCATTCCGTGGCGGCGAGTTCGGCCAGGGCTGGGGCGACTTCGTGGATCGGATTGCGGCCGAGGTGGGGATAGGCGATATGGCACTGGATGCCCTTGACCTTGAGGGTTCCGGAGAGGGATCCGCGACGACCGTTCTTGACCATGTCCCCCAGGGTATCGACCGAGGTGGGTTCGCCGATGACGCAGAAATCGAGGGTTTCGCCCCGCGCCATGAGGGCCTCCACGACGGCGACGGTCCCGTCCACCGCATCGCCTTCCTCGTCGGAGGTGAGAAGAAAGGCGATCGAGCCGGGGTGGTCCGGGTGCGCGGCGACGAAGTCTTCGACGGCGGTGACCGAGGCTGCCACCGAGGACTTCATGTCGGCGGCGCCGCGACCGTAGAGCTTCCCATCCCGGATTTCCGGCGCGAAGGGGGGCGAGGTCCAGGATTCCAGGGGGCCGGTGGGCACCACGTCAGTATGGCCGGCGAAACAGAACAAGGGCCGCGCGCTGCCGCGCCGCGCCCAGAGGTTGGTGACGCCGCCGCGATTGACGTACTCGAGGATGAAACCCAGGGGGGCGAGGCGTTCTGCGACGAGGTCCATGCAGCCGCCGTCGGCGGGCGTGACCGAATTCCTGGCGATAAGGGCGGTCGCCAGGGCCAGGGTGGGATCGCTCACGCGGCCTCTTCTTCCGAATCGTCCAGGCTGAGCGTGAATTCCTTGAAAGAGGTTCCGCCTTCGTTGGTGGAATCGAATTCCAGGGCGACGTCCTGGCGTTTTTCTTCCTTGGGTCCGGGGCCGCCCATTTCGGAGTTGTTGATGAGCCAGGACAGATTGGTCGGCGAGTCCGCATTGACCAGCGCTTCGTCCAGGGTGATGACGCCTTCCCGGAAGAGACGGAAGAGGTCCTGCTCGAAGGTTTGCGATCCCGGTGCCAGGCTTTGTTCCATGGCGTCCTTGATGCCCTGGACTTCGCCCTTTTCGATCAGCTCCTGGACATGGCGGGTGTTGAGCAGCACTTCCGCGGTCGGAATGCGCTTGCCATCGGGTTTCTTGACCAGCCGCTGGGAGATGATGGCGCGCAGGCTGACCGAGAGGTCCAGGTAGAGGGCCGGCCGGTTTTCCAGCGGGAAGAAGCTGATGATGCGGTTGAGCGCATGGTAGCTGTTGTTGGCGTGCAGGGTGGCGAGGCAGAGGTGACCGGTCTGGGCGTAGGAAATGGCCGCCTGCATGGTTTCCCGGTCGCGGATTTCACCGATCAGGATGCAGTCCGGTGCCTGGCGCATGGCGTTCTTCAGCGCGGTGTGCCAGTCCGCCGTATCCATGCCGATTTCGCGCTGGTTGATGATCGACTTCTTGTGCCGGAAGAGGAATTCGATGGGGTCTTCGACGGTCAGGATATGGCCCGACCGATTCACGTTGCGGTAATCGAGCATCGAAGCGATGGTGGTGGACTTGCCCGATCCAGTGGCGCCCACGATGAGGATCAGGCCCCGCTTCTCCATGATCAGTTCGCCCAGCACCTCGGGCAGCCCCAGCGTATCCAGCCCCGGAATATTGCCCATGATGAAGCGCACCACCATGCCGATGGAGCCCCGCTGCCGGAAGATGTTGACCCGGAAATTGCCGACCTGGGGGATGCCGAAGGAGAGATTCATCTCCATGGTCGACTCGAAGGTCTTGATCTGATCCGGCGACATCAGCTCGTAGGCGATCTTCTCGATCATGTCCGGCAGCATGACCTGCTGGTTGACCGGCACGGTATTGCCCTGGATCTTGATATGGATCGGGGCTCCGGCAGTAATGAAGATGTCCGAAGCCTGCTTTTCGGACATCAGCTGGAAGAGCTTGTCGAGAATCATCGGGGTCTCCTCCCGGGATTTATTGGTTTAGTCGCGCAGCAGTTCGTTGATGCTGGTCTTGGATCGGGTCTGGGCATCGACCTTCTTGACGATGATCGCCGCGTAGAGGCTGTAAGCGCCGCCGGCCTTGGGCAGCGAGCCGCTGATGACCACCGATCCCGGCGGGATGCGGCCGTAGCTGACCTGGCCAGTCTCCCGGTCGTAGATGGGGGTGCTCTGGCCGATGTAGACGCCCATGGAGACGACCGAATTCTCGCCGACGATGACGCCTTCGACCACCTCGGAGCGGGCGCCGATGAAGCAGTTGTCCTCGATGATGGTGGGGTTCGCCTGGAGCGGCTCCAGGACTCCGCCGATGCCGACGCCGCCGGAGAGATGCACGTTCTTGCCGATCTGGGCGCAGGAGCCGACGGTGACCCAGGTGTCGACCATGGTGGCCTCATCGACGTAGCCGCCGATATTGACGAAGGAAGGCATGAGGACGGCGTTCCTGGCGACGAAGGCGCCCTTGCGGACGATGGTTCCCGGCACCACGCGGAAGCCTCCTTCGCGGAAGCGTTCCTCGCTCCAGCCCTCGAATTTGGTATCGACCTTGTCGAAGTAGCGGATGTCGCCGGCTTCCTGAACCCGGTTGTCGCGGACGCGGAAGGACAGCAGCACGGCTTTCTTGATCCACTGGTGGGTGATCCATTCGCCGCCGACCTTTTCGGCCACCCGCAAGGCGCCGGAATCGAGCTGGTCGATGACTTCGTTGATGGTGGCGACTTGCGCGGCGTCGGAGGCCGGGGACAGCTCGGTGCGGCGTTCCCAGAGGGCTTCGATGGTGGCTTGCAGGGGATGGCTCATGGAGATCTCTCAGCGTTGTTGTGCGAACTGGCGAATACGGCGGGCGGCTTCCAGGCATTCGTCCAGGGAGGCGACCAGGGCGATGCGGACGAATCCGGCGCCGGGATTGACGCCCCAGGCTTCCCGGGCCAGGAAGCTGCCGGGTAAAACGATGACATTATAGGCGGCGAACAGGCCGCGGGCGAAGTCGGTATCCGGCCCTGGAGTGCGGGCCCAGAGGTAGAAGCCCGCATCCGGCATGGCGGTGCCGAGCACTTCCGCCACGCCGGGGGTGACGGCGGCGAACTTTTCGCGGTACTGGCGGCGGTTTTCCAGGACGTGGGCCTCGTCGTTCCAGGCGGCGACCGAGGCAGCCTGGACCGGGGGAGGCAGTGCGCACCCGTGGTAGGTGCGGTAAAGCAGGAATTTCTTCAGGATGGCGGAGTCGCCGGCGACGAATCCGGAACGCATGCCGGGGACGTTGGAGCGCTTGGACAGGCTGGAGAACATCACCAGGCGCTCGCTCCCGCGACCGAGGAGCTTGGCCGCCTGGAGACCGCCGAGGGGCGGGTTGTCTTCGTCGAAAAAGATTTCCGAGTAGCACTCGTCGGAGGCGATGACGAAACCGTAGCGGTCGGCGAGGTCGAAGAGCTTCTTCCAGCCCGCCAGATCGAGGACCTTACCGGTGGGATTGGCCGGCGAGCAAACGTAGAAGAGCTGCACCCGGGCCCATTCCTCGGGGGTCAGGGCATCGAGGTCGAAGGCGTAGTCGCTTTCCGGCAGGGTATTGAGGAAACGGGGCTCGGCTCCGGCCAGATATGCCGCGCCTTCGTAGATCTGGTAGAAGGGGTTCGGGCTGACCACCAGCGGGACCGTCCCACGACCCGCATCGATCACCGTCTGGGCGAAGGAAAACAGGGCTTCCCGGGAGCCGTTGACCGGCAGGATTTCGGTTTCCGGGTCGAGTTCCAGACCGTAGCGGCGGGCGCACCAGCCGGCGATGGCCTGGCGCAGCGCCGGAATGCCCTGGGTGGTGGGATAGTTGGCCAGGCCCTTGAGCCCGGCAGTGAGGGATTCCAGGATGAAGGCGGGGGTCGGGTGCTGTGGCTCGCCGATGGAGAGCTTGATCTCGCGGTAATCCGGATGGGGTGCCACACCGGCGAAGAGCTGGCGCAACTTCTCGAAGGGATAGGGGTGAAGTCTGGCGAGATGAGGATTCACGTCGGGAAATTCGGCTGTCGAAAGGGGGCGATTATCGCCCAATTCGCCTTCGGGAACCCATAGGACAGGGCTGGAAGTGGAGGTCGGCCCGCCGGAGGGCGATTCGTGACCGCCAGCGCTGGCGGATCAGTAGGGCGTACGGCCGGCGAAGGCCAGCCAGCGTTCGAGGGGTTCCCGCGCCCGCGGTACGGGAAGATGGCCGGCGGGGATCCGCCGGCTTCCTTCGGGCAGGCACATCTCCTTGAAGAGATCGTGGTCGCAGAAGCCAATGGCGGCAGCCTCCTGGCGCGGATTGGCGTAAACGATGCGGGCGATGTGGGCCCAGTAGGCGGCGGCCAGGCACAAGGGGCAGGGTTCGCTGGAGGCATAAAGCACGCAGCCGTCGAGGTGGAAGTGGCCGATTTCCGCACACGCCGCGCGGATGGCCAGCACCTCCGCGTGGGCGGTGGGGTCCTTGGTGGAGACGACGCGATTCCAGCCCTCACCGATCACGGCGCCGTCCCGGACCACGACGGCGCCGAATGGGCCCCCTTCCGCCAGGGGGACCGAGGCGCTGGCAAGGGCAAGGGCGCGGTTTAAGAAAATCTCATCCATTCATATGATTAAGATACATAGTTAATCAATTACATCACATCGAACGGTGCGCTTTGGTGGCGGGTCGCCTTCTTACGGGCAGCCACCGAATTCCCGATGGTATTATACGACCCGCGAATGAGGCAGGGCCGCCGTGGGCGCCTACCCTGGATTGCGGCGGGATCGGCGATGGCCGGGTCGACGGCGCAGCGAGGGTGGGAGACTTCCGCCAATTCCGTCCGGAACTGCGGGAGCCTGCCACTGACCAAACACCATCCATGCGCCTGACCAAGCTTAAACTCGCCGGATTCAAGTCTTTCGTCGATCCCACTTCGGTTACCCTGCCCGGGCAACTGGTTGGTGTGGTCGGGCCAAACGGCTGCGGCAAATCCAACATCATGGACGCCGTGCGCTGGGTGCTTGGCGAGTCCAAGGCGTCGGAGTTGCGCGGCGAATCGATGCAGGACGTGATCTTCAACGGGACGACCGGGCGCAAACCGGTGTCAAGGGCTTCCGTCGAGCTGATCTTCGACAATTCCCTCGGACGAGCCCTGGGGCAGTGGTCGCAGTACACCGAACTGGCGGTCAAGCGCGTGCTGACCCGAAACGGCCAGTCGGACTACTACATCAACAATCTGAAGGTCCGCCGCAAGGACATCACCGACCTTTTCCTCGGTACCGGCCTGGGTCCCCGTGCCTACGCCATCATCGGACAAGGCATGATTTCCCGCATCATCGAGGCCAAGCCCGACGATTTGCGCATCTTCCTCGAGGAGGCCGCGGGGGTCACCCGCTACAAGGAGCGGCGCAAGGAAACCGAGGGGCGCCTAGAAGACACCCGGGAAAATCTCGCCCGGGTCGAGGATATCCGGCTGGAACTCGCGTCCCAGATGGAGAAGCTGGAGGCCCAGGCCGAAGTGGCGCGCCGTTATCACAGCCTCAACGACCAGCTCGGAGTGCGGCAAAGAGTCCTGTGGCTGCTGCGCAAACGGGATGCGGAGGCCGAGCGCCAACGCGCCGCGCTGGAGGTGGAACGGGCGACCACAGAACTGGAGGGCCAGATGGCCGCGCTGCGGGAGACCGAAGCGCGGGCCGAGGCCGCGCGGGAAGCCCACTTTACCGCCGGAGAGACGCTGCACGCCGCCCAGAGCGACATGTATGCCGCCAATGCCGAGGTGGCGCGGCTGGAGGCGGAAATCCGCCATCGCCGGGATTCCCGCCGCATGCTGGAGACCCGGCTGGCCCAGCTGGACGGCGAGCTCGCCCACTGGGGAGGAACTGCGGCCACCCTGAGCGCCGAACGCCTGCGCTGGGAAGAATTCCAGGAGACGACCCGCCTGCGGGTCGCCGAGGCCGACGAGCGCCTGCGCCAGCAGATGAATCTGGCTCCCCAGGTGGAAGAGACTCACGCCCAGGCGCTTGAGGAACTCAACCGTCTGCGGACGCGGACGGCCAATGGCGAGCAGCGCCTGGAGGTGGAACTGACCCACAAGGCCCACGCCCAGCGCGCCCTTCAGGCCATTTCCCAGCGGCGCGACAAGCTGCGGGAGGATGCGGGCGACCTCGCGCAACCCGATCCTCTGGACCTTGCGGAGCGCGAGGAGGAACTCAAGCTCCTGCGGGAAGAACTGGCGACCGATCAGGATAATCTTGCCACCCTGCAAGCGGAGATTCCCGCCCTCGAAGCGAAGCGCAAGCAGGCGCTGGAGGCGCTCCAGGGCCATAGCCGGGAACTGGCCGCCGGCGAAGCCCGGCGCGCCGCCCTGGAACAGATGCAGGTGCGGGCGCGGGAGGCGGGCAAGTTGCCGGAGTGGCTGCGCCGCCACGGGCTAGCGGACGCGGTACCGCTCTGGAAGCGCATCCATGTCGAAGCGGGTTGGGAGGATGCGGTCGAGGCGGTCCTGCGGGAACGATTGGGGGCCATCGCCTGCGACGACCCGGCCAAACTCGCCGAGTGGCTGCACGACCGGCCGGACGCCCATCTCACGGTCATGCTGCCCGCGGCCGGGGGGCTTCCGCTGGGGGAGGACAGGCTGATCGAGCGTCTGCGCTGCGACGATCCGGCGATCGGCGCGGTCCTTGCCGACTGGCTGGCCGGCGTCTACACCGCCGGATCCCTCGACGCGGCTCTGGCACGCCGGACCGAACTCTCGCCCGGGATGGTTCTGGTGACGCCCGGGGGAGATCTGGTGAGCCGGTCGAGCGTTGCCTTCTTTGCTCCCGACAAGAGCGAACATGGCCTCCTGGAGCGGCAGCGGGAGATCGAAGCGCTGAGCCAGGGCATCGCGGCCGGGGAGGAGGCTGCCCGTATCGCCCAGGCCCGGGTCAGCGCCGTGGAGGGCGAACTGGAGGATAAGCACGAAGCCATCGCCGAAACCCGCCAATATGTGACCGACCGCCAGCAGCGGGTCCATGCCGTCCAGCTCGAGGTGCTCAAGCTCACCCAGGCGGCCGAGCGCTACCGGGAACAAAGGGAGAGATTCCAGGACCAGTTGGCCGACCTCGCGGAAGAGGAGGAGGGCGAGCGGGAGCGGGAAATGGCTGCCGACGAGAAGATTGCCGAGGTCCGCGAGGGGCTTTCCCGCATCCAGGTGCTGGTGGCGGGAGCCCGCAGCCGGCTGGAGGAGGCCGAGCGGGCCGTGCGGGCCGAGCGGGAACGCAACGCGGATCTGGACCGCGCGCTGCGTGAGGCCCAGTTTTCCCTCCGCGAGAGCGAGGGCAAGCTGCAGGACATCTTTGCTCAACAGGCCCAGGCCGAGCGGGAATTGAAGCGCATCGAGGCCGATCGCGCCCAGTGCGCCGAGCAGGTCGAGGCCCAGCCACCCGACGCCATGGAAGACCAGTTGCAGGGAGCCCTGGCAGCCCGTCTGGAGCGGGAGCAGGCCTTGGCCGCAGCCCGGGACGCCCTGGAAGCGGTGACCGGAGCCCTGCGCGGCCTGGAAGAGCAGCGCCAGCGCGTGGAAATCGGGCTCGAACCCCTGCGGGCCCGGATCGGCGACCTGAAACTGAAGGAGCAGGCCGCCGCCCTGTCGGCCGAACAATTTGCCGTCCAGTTGCAGGAAAGTGGTGTCGACGCAGCGGCGCTTCCGTCCGAAGTTGCCGAATTGGCGGCAACGGCCAGGCCGGCCACCTTGCAAGGGGAATTGACCCGTCTCCAGAACGCCATCGCCGAGCTGGGTGCGGTCAACCTTGCGGCACTGCAGGAGCTGGAGACGGCGCGCGAGCGCAAGGGCTTCCTCGATGCCCAGGCGGCGGATTTGACCGAGGCCATGGAAACCCTGGAAAACGCCATCCGCCGCATCGACCGGGAAACGCGCGAATTGCTGAAATCGACCTTCGACACGGTCAACGGCCACTTCGGGCGGCTCTTCCCCGAGCTTTTCGGCGGTGGCCGGGCGGAGCTGGTGATGACCGGCGAGGAAATCCTCGATGCCGGCGTGCAGGTCATTGCCCAGCCGCCGGGCAAGAAGAATTCGACCATTCATCTCCTTTCCGGGGGCGAGAAGGCGTTGACCGCCATTGCCCTGGTGTTCTCCATGTTCCAGCTCAACCCGGCGCCGTTCTGCCTCCTCGACGAGGTCGATGCCCCCCTGGACGACACCAACACCGAGCGCTTCTGCGGCATGGTCAGGAAAATGGCCGCGCAGACGCAGTTTCTATTCATCTCCCATAATAAGATCGCCATGGAAATGGCCGAACAGCTGGTCGGCGTGACCATGCAGGAATCCGGCGTTTCCCGGGTGGTGGAAGTGGACATTCAGGAAGCATTGAAAATGAGGGAAGCGGCGTAATGACCGAGCTTCAGATGGGTCTGATCGGATTGGGGACGGCGGCGGTGGCCGGCGTCTTCGCCTACAACGTCTGGCAGGACAGGAAAGCCCGCCGGTTGGCGGAGAAGGTGATGAAGTCGCGGCATGCGGATGTGCTCCTCGACGGAGAAGCGCCCGCCGCGCCGGAGGGGGCGAGCAGGGCGCCGGGAGAGCGTTTCGAGCCCAGCCTGGGCGAGGGGATGGCGGGGGCGATTGCCGTGGATGTTCCGATGGACGGCGAAGCGACGAAAATCCGGATCGAACCGCTGGAGGACGCCGACGACGTCGCCGAGGTTCCGGCCGGCGAAGTCCCCGCCGCCCTGCTAGACCCGCGGATCGAATTCATCGTGACCCTGGAACTGGTCGAGGCGGTTCCCGGCCATCAGATCGTCCAGTCCCAGAGTGCTGCCCTGGAACGAATCGCCAAGGCCGTCCACTGGGTGGGATTCAACGATCGCACCCGCGAATGGGAGCGCATCGTGCCCGATAGCCCCCAGCCCTACCGGCGTTTGCGCATCGGACTGCAGCTCGTCGATCGTCGCGGCCCCTTGGCCGATGGCGATCTCGCGGTATTCGCCGGGGCCATGCAGGCCCTCGCCGACGAACTGATGGCAGTCGCCGATATGCCGCCCAGCCGTGTCCTCGACCAAGCCCTCACCCTCGACCGCTTCTGCGCCGAAGTGGATCTGGAAATCGGCGTCAACCTGGTGAGCCAGGGCGTCGCCTTTCCCGGAACCAAGATACGCGCGCTAGCCGAGGCAGCGGGCATGATGCTGGGGGAGGACGGCCTCTTCACCCGCTACGACGATGACGGCCGGGTTCAATTCCGACTGCAGAATTTCGAGAGCACGATCTTCTCGCCCGAATCGGTCAAGACCTTGACCACCCACGGGCTGACCTTCGTCCTCGACGTCCCGCGGGTGGATCATGGCGAGCGGGTCTTTTATCAGATGGTCGAGCTCGCCCGCCGTTTCGCGGATACCTTGCAAGGCGTCCTGGTGGACGACAACCGGCAGCCCTTGAGCGATGCCCAGCTCGACCACATCCGCCGGGAGTTCGTCATGAAGCCCCAGGCGACCATGGCCGCCTACGGCCTGCCGGCGGGTTCCCCCCAGGCTCTGAGGTTGTTCGCCTAAGTGGCGGTGGAGTCGCTTCATCCGGCCGAGCGGATGGCCTGGTTGCAAAAGGAAATCGAGCGCCACAACCACGCCTACTACGTCCTCGACGCGCCGACCATCCCGGATGCGGAGTACGACCGCCTCTTCCGGGAGTTGCAGCAATTGGAA
>SSTA01000089.1 GCA_009469685.1 Azonexaceae bacterium
CATGATGGGCGCGGTCTTCGGCCAATCCGCCACTGCATCCGGCAGATTGTCGTGGTTTGCAGCCCTCGCCCCGGGAATGGCTCCCTCTTCGAGCACCATACTCGCCCCCCGCAAGTCGAGGAGCAGCACGGGAAATCCCGCGGCCACGGCCGCATGGTACTCGTCGGGCGTCGCGTGCGGCATCGCCGCCAGGCGCTCGAAGCGGCTCTTCTGCCACCATTTCCAGCCGAACCAGCCCGCCAGCATTGCCGCCACGACGGCTAGAGCGAGAGGACCGTTGGCGCTGAGCACAGCCAAGACGCCCAGCACCTGATCGCGTAGCAACCAGCCGGCCAGAAGGGCGCTGCCTGCCCAGGCCGCGGCCCCTGCGGCCGCCGCAGAGATGAAGCCCAAGAGTCCCATGCGCAGGGTTCCCGCGATAGGCGGCGCCACCGTCGAAAACCCTGGAACGAATTTGGCCACGACGAGAGACCAGATTCCCCAGCGCAGAAAGCGCTCTTCGGTGCGGCTGACGCAGGATCCCGGATTGATGCTGAGGCGGCAGAGCCCCGCCAGGACGCGATAACCGAGGAGGCGTCCGACGACATACCACACCACGTCTGCGATGACCGAAGCGACAACCGCCACGCTCAGGAGTGCGGGAGCGGCGCCAGGCGTCGCCGCGAGGCTGCCGGCGATCATGAGCGTCGGCACCGCCGGAATGGGCAATCCCAGCTGCTGGAGCAAGACATTGACGAACACCACCCAGAGTGCGTTGTCCTGCAAGGCATTGGCAATCTGGGCGGCGTCCATGGGTCAGGCGGCCACCAGGGTTCCGTTCTGGTAATCGGCAATCGCCTGCTCGATTTCCTCCCGGGTATTCATCACGAAGGGACCGTACTGGACGACCGACTCCCCAAGCGGTTTTGCCGCCAGCAGAAGGAAGCCCGCCCCGTCGTCGCCGGCAGCTGCGACGAGTTCATCCCCCGGCGAAAGCACTCCGGCTTGATGCGCCTGCAACAGGCGGGCGTCGCGCGCTTCGCCAATCTGCAAGCTGCCGCGATAGGGGTAAATGAAAGCGGCGTGCTCCCGCGGCAACCCCTGTCGGAAAACAGCTCCGGCCTCGAGACGAACGTCAAAGAACCAGGGGTCGGTGGTCAGCCCCCGAACCGGTCCCTGCCGCTCGGCCCCGGCGCCGCGGAAATTGCCGGCGACGACGCGGACCTCCCCGTCAGGGAGCTGGGCGACGGGAATCTCTTCCGGTTGGACATCGCGATAGGCGGCGGCTTTCATCTTCTCCTTCGCGGGAAGATTGATCCAGAACTGGAATCCATGGACCCGACCCGCCACCTGTTGCGGCATTTCCGAATGGATGATGCCACGGCCGGCCGTCATCCACTGGGCGCCGCCGCCGCGCAGGTTCCCTTTGTTCCCCAGGTGATCCTCATGCAGGAAATGGCCTTCGAGCATGTAAGTCACCGTCTCGAAACCGCGGTGGGGATGGGCCGGGAACCCGGCAATGTAGTCGTCCGGATTGTCTGACGCGAATTCGTCGAGCATGAGGAAGGGATCGACGCGATGATGGGGCGTCTGCCCCAGACTGCGGCGCAGCCGGACGCCCGCCCCATCGGAGGCGGGAAGGGAAGGAATGACACGAAGCAGGGTACGGACTGACATGATGAGCTCCTTAGCCTCAGGCAGCGAGGCGTTCGACTTGTTCCCGAGCCTTTGCGAGAGCTGTGGACCGGGGTTCATCGCCCAGGGCGAGGCCCTCGGCATAGACGAATTCGACGTCGGCAATACCGATGAAGGCCAGGAAGTTGCGGATAAATGCCGTCTGGGTATCAAGGGGAGTTCCGGCATAGTGGCCGCCGCGAGTCGCCATGACGTAGGCCTTCTTGCCGCGCAACAACCCTTCCGGACCTTGGGCGGTATAGCGGAAGGTGACTCCTGCCCGGGCAATATGGTCAAAGTAGGCCTTCAGGGTCGACGGAACGCCGAAATTGTAGAGAGGCAATCCCAGCACGACGACGTCGGCCGCCTTCAGCTCCTCGATCAGAGCGTCGGAATAATCGACCACCGCTTGCTGTGCGACGGAGCGTTCGCCGGGCTTCGACAGGAAGGCAGAAAAGCGTTCGCCGTCGAGATGGGGTACCGGATCGGCGGCCAGATCACGCACCAGGACTTGCCCTTCCGGATTCCGGCTCTGCCACGCGGCAACGAAGCGATTGGCGAGTTGGCTCGATTGGCCTTCATTGGCAAACAGACTGGCGTTGATCTGAAGCAGCGTGGTCATGATTGATCTCCTGTAGTGGGGTACGGCCTCATTAAACGATTTACACGGTGAATTAAAAAGAACAAAATTCGATTGTTAACAATCTAATTTTCTAATGTTTATATGGAGACCCATGCTCCGCGGATCGACCTTGAGCAATGGCGCGCCCTAGTCGCCGTCGTCGATGGCCGAAGTTACGCTGCGGCTGCAGAACGCCTGAACAAGAGTCAATCGGCAGTCACCTACGCGGTGCAGAAAATCGAGGGGCTGCTGGGCGTCAAGGCTTTTGAAATCCAGGGCCGCAGGGCTGTCCTGACGCAAACCGGGAGAATGCTCTATCGACGTGCCGTGGCGCTGCTCGGGGAAGCATCCGAACTCGAGCGTTCAGCGCGCAAGCTTTCCGCGGGATGGGAGCCGGAAATCGGCCTGGCGGTGGAGATCCTGTTTCCCACTTGCCTCCTTCTAGACTGTCTGGCGGCTTTTGGCACCGAGAGCCCCGACACCCGGGTTGAGATTGTCGAGTCGGTCATCAGCGGTACGTCCGAAGCCCTGACCAAGGGCACGGTGGATCTGGCGATCACGCCCCGCATCCCGCCCGGCTTCCTCGGAACGCCATTGACGCGCCTGCGGATGCTCGCCGTCGCCAGCCCCGATCACCCCTTGCACCGATTGAACCGCCCCTTGGGCCTCGCCGACCTGAACCGCCACCGACACCTTCCCGTCCGCGACACCGGATCGGTCCGCCAGCGCACAGCCAGCATCGAAGTCGAACAGCGCTGGACCTTCAGCGCGTTGGCTTCGTCGATCGAAGCGGCCTGCAGGGGACACGGATTTGCCTGGTATCCGGAGGAGGCGATCAGGACCCACCTGATGTCCGGCCAGCTGCTACCCCTGCCCCTGCAGGGCTCTGAGGAGCGCTTTGTCGAGCTTTACCTGGTACTCGCCGATCCCGAGTTTGCAGGTCCGGGGGTTCGCCGCCTTGCCGAGCTGATCCGCGCGCGCGTGGAGCAATGTTGTCCGGTACAAACCCCGCCGGGCAACCCGGATTAGCCTCTCTGCGGGAACTCGCGCCTGCCGCCGGCACCGGACGAATCGGCCATTTTCATGTAGAATGCTGCACCTCGGCGCACACGGCCTTTCCCGGTTGTCCCGAACGCTCAACCCCCTTGAGCGCATTCGCCCAAACCGATTACCGCTCGCGCCACCTCCAGCTGTCCCGTCAGCGCCCTACCAAGAAGCGCTGCGCATTGCTCCAAGCGCACGGGAATCACTCTTTCCGCCCCGTGCGGAGCAAGCCGCCCCCCCAGCGGCGACCCATTGAAGGACCGTTCATGTCTTCCGCCGATAGCTTTGCCGATCTCGGCCTCTCCACCCCGATTCTCGAAGCCCTGACCGCCATCGGCTACGAGACTCCCTCGCCGATCCAGGCCCAGTGCATTCCCGTGCTGCTCGACCGTCGCGACCTCCTGGGCCAGGCCCAGACGGGAACCGGCAAGACCGCCGCCTTTGCCCTCCCGATCCTGGAAGGCATCGACATCAAACGCCCTGCGCCCCAGGCTCTGGTCCTGTGTCCCACCCGGGAACTGGCCATCCAGGTTGCCGAAGCCTTCCAGAGTTACGCCCACGGGCTGCCGGGTTTCCACGTCCTGCCCATCTACGGCGGTCAGAGCTACACCATCCAGTTGAAGCAACTGGCCCGCGGAGCCCACGTGATCGTCGGCACCCCCGGCCGCATCATGGATCACCTCGAGCGCAAGACCCTGAATCTCGACGCCCTGACGACCTTGGTCCTGGACGAGGCCGACGAAATGTTGCGCATGGGCTTCATCGACGATGTGGAGTGGATTCTCGACCACACTCCCGAGACGCACCAGACCGCCCTCTTCTCCGCCACCATGCCGGAACCGATCCGCCGGGTCGCCCAGAAATACCTGGTCGACCCGCGGGAAATCAAGATCAAGTCGGCCACCACCACCGTGGCGGCCATCCGCCAGGGCTACTGGCAGGTGAGCGGCCTGCACAAGCTCGATGCCCTGACGCGCATACTGGAAGTCGAGGAGGATTTCGACGCCGCCCTCATCTTCGTGCGCACCAAGACCGCCACCGTCGAACTTGCCGACAAGCTGGCCGCCCGCGGCTATGCCGCCGCCGCCCTGAACGGCGATCTCAATCAAGCGATGCGGGAACGGGTCATCGACCAGCTCAAGTCGGGCGGGCTGGACATCGTCATCGCCACCGACGTCGCGGCGCGCGGAATCGACGTCCCCCGCATTAGCCACGTCATCAACTACGACATCCCCTACGACACCGAAGCCTACGTCCATCGCATCGGCCGGACGGGCCGTGCCGGGCGGGCGGGCAATGCCATCCTCTTCGTGGCGCCGCGGGAAATGCGCATGCTGCGCGTCATCGAGCGGGCCACCCGCCAGCCCATCACGCCCCTGACCCTGCCCTCCCGCCAGGATGTCACCAACCGGCGGGTGGCCACCTTCAAGGAAAAGGTCGCCGAAGTCCTCAACGCCGAGGATTTGGAGTTTTTCGCCGATATCGTCGCCCAGATCGAAGAAGAGCAGAACGTAAGCGCCCATGAAATCGCTGCCGCCCTCGCCCGTCTGGCCCAGGAAGGGCGGCCGCTGCGCATCGCCGGCGAAGATCCGCCCCCCCGTCCCGCTCCGGATGCGAAGCCTGCCGGCGAGCGCTGGGCCGAAGACCGCACGGCCCGCCGTAGCCGGGAGTTCCCCCAACGCCAGGACCGTCCCCTCGCCCCGCCCGCCGAACGGGATGCGCAACCCCGTGAGGGGCGTTCCCCCAAGGAAGGCCACCCGCCCAGAGAGAATCGCACCGATTGGGAAGACCGTCCGTCGCGACCGGAACGTCCGCGCCGGGAAACCGAGGGCGACATGGTGCGCTACCGCATTGACGTGGGCCGCGACCACGGCGCCCAGGTCAAGGATATCGTCGGTGCCATCGCCAACGAAGCCGGAATCGAAAGCCGCTTCATCGGCCGCATCGCCCTCTACGACGAGAGCAGCACCGTCGAGCTACCCGCCGGCATGCCCAAGGAAGTCGCCAATCTTCTCAAGCGGACCCGGGTCAAGGGCGTTCCGATCAATCTTCGCCCCGACACCGGGCGCGAAGGCGGGTGGAACCGTCCGGTCGGCAAGCCGGGCAAGGTTGCCGGCGAGGCGGGAGCGGGATTCAAGCCGCGTCGTCCACGCACGCCTTGAGTTGCTCGGGGACGATGAAAGCGCTCCTCAAGCTTCTCGGCACGCTGGCGGCGATTGCGGTTTTCGGCGTTGCCGGACTGGTCGGCTATGGCATTCACGCCAACCAGAGAGCCGCCGACGATGCCGCCAATTTTTGCGGCGAGGTCGCCATCGGCGCCGATCCGACTCCGGCACTGGCTCGGGCCGAGGCAGCCGGAATTCGCCACATCGCCCACCGTAACCCCCCCGGTCACGATTTCTACTTTCCCGGCTGGGTGTTCAATGCCGCTGTCTGCCAACTCAGCCTGGTCGATGGCCGCGTCTCCGCCATCGCCACCCGCAGCGAAGGCGACTGACCCCGCCGCGTTTCTTGACGCAATCGGCCTTGGAAATCGTCCCCGCCCTCGTCCTTATGGCGGCCGCCGCGGCCTTCATCGGCCTGGGCCTGTTCATTGGGATCCGGCTGTTTCGGAGGCGCCACGAGCGACTTGCGATACCGCTTTCCCCACCCGGGCCGAAATTCGAAACCCTGAGTGCGGCGACCGATCCAAAGCCCGAAGCGAGACTGGAACTATCCCTCGGACATCTGGCCTGGTGGAAGCCCTCCTCCTGGGCACTCGGTCTCGGCTTCGGATCCTGGCTGCTGCTCACCGATCCTGAGGCTTTGGGCACCGCCTGGATCTCCTGGCCAGCGGCGTTGGGCCTTGCCCTGGCCGCCCCCATTGCCGCTCGCAATGCTTGGCTGGGCGGGCGCTCCCGGCTGATTGCCTCGTCGGCCGGGGTCACGCTGTGTCGCGGCCGGCAGGAAACCACCTGGTCCTGGTCCGCGATTCGCGCGGTCCGCCTGATGACCTATTGGCGACGGGGAAAGGAGTCGCTGGCGACCAATGCGTCCACGGTCTCGTACATCGAGCGGACCACCCTGCAGTTTCTTGATGCCAAGAGCGCCGTACTCCTCGAAGTGGATGAGCCGCTTCGACCTGCTGCCGCGTACGCTGTATTCCTGGCGACCGTTCCTGTCTGGTGCGGTGCGGCAGTCACCCGGCAGTTGTAACCCAGCCTCGTCTACGCCGGCCGACTCGCACCTCAATAGGCGTTGAGGCTACCGTTCAGATAGCGCACCCGATCACCCTGGCGCCAATACGGCTGAGATTCCTGATTGAAGACCCGGACGCTGCCATCCTCGAAACGGACCGTCGTCTCAAAGATGACATGGCTGCGCTGGGACTTTTCGATCTGGTGGCCGGCCACTGCGCCGCCAACGGCGCCGATCACCGTGGCAGCCTTGCGGCCGCCGCCCTTACCCACCTGATTGCCGAGCACGCCGCCGAGGACGCCACCGGCCACGGCGCCGAGCCCGGAAGCTTCCCCCTGCTGATTGACCTGGCGCACGGCCTGAACGACGCCGCACTCGCGGCATAGGGACGGCGGCGTTCCCGGCAGGGGCTGGGGCTGCCCGTAGCCATAGGCCGGATTGGCCGGGGGAGGAGACTGCCTGGCCTGCTGCTCGGCCTCCGCCATGCGCTGGCGCTCCCGCTCCCGCTCGCGGCTGCGCTGCCGTTCCTGGCGCCGTTCCTCTTCGGCTTCTCGGCGCTCCGTTTCGAGCCGCGCCTGGAGCTCCCGCTCGCGGTTTTCCGCCTGTTCCTTTTCCGCCGCCAAGCGCTGGGCTTCTTCCTCCGCCCGCCGCTTCTCCTCCTGCAGGCGCCTTTCGTTTTCCCGTGCCTGTTCCTCGGCAATCCGCCGCTGTTCCAGAACGATCTGCTGCTGCTCGGCGGCCAAGCGCTGCTGTTCCTGGTACTGCCACGCACCCACGCCGCCGAGCGCCAGCACCAGGACGGCGACCCCGGCGCCCAGGCCCCATTTGGCCGCGCTCCCTCCGGCGGCTGCCGCCGCCAGGGGCACGGCCATTCCGGTCAGCGCGGCCCCCGCGGAGGGCAAGACTTCGGCTAAGGGCCGCCACTCTGCCATACCCTCCCGCCAGGCCAGGTCCGAAGACTTGAGGCTGCCGCCTGCCAGCATCTGCCGTATCTGGTCGGCGGTGAATGGGCCGGTTTGCTGACCATTGCTGGCAACGAAGAGTGGGGGGCTCATGGTTGGCGGAAAAGTTGAGAAGAAAGCGATTTTAACTCTGGTCCATCGGGGGAACCATTTTCCAGGAAGCCCCTCTGTTTCATGAAACGCTAAAATAGTCCGACGCCCTCCTGGAGAAAACCATGCGTCCAACCATCGCCTCGCTGACAATATTCGCCGCCGCCACCTCTTTCCTGGCGCTCCCGGCCACCGCCTGGGAGCTGAGCGGCACCCGCACGATTGCCCTGCACACCCGCGAGGGTCAGGCAATTCCGCTGGGCACGGTCAGCTTCAAACCCGCGCAAGGGCGGGTGGCTTTCGAGCTGCACCTGGACCATGCCCGGTTCAAGGATTATTTCCTGTCGATGAAGGAATTCAAGTGCCTGGAGGGCACCAACGAACTCCAGTGTCACGTGCCCTATCCTTATCCGAATCCGGGCACGATCACCCCCAGCGACCTGCGCTGGCTGGAGCATTCCCTGCTCTTTCTGTTCAAGGCGCCCAAGGAGTTCGGCGCCAAGCTCTGGAACGGACTCTACTACCGCATGCAGATCACCGACCGCGGGATCGTCGGCACCCCGCAATCCGTTGACCTCAACGCCATCGGCGCACCGCCCGCCGATCCGTCGATCCCCCCGTACGGACCGAGCGATCGTACCGATATCGTTCCCGAAACCCGCTGGTTCTCCCGACTGACCATCGAATAGGACTACGCCCTGCCCATCAGGCCTCGGGAAGCGTTTCCCGGTAGAGGGCTCGGCTGGCGTAGGCCAGCCAGGGAAGCGTGAGCGGAAAGAGGGGAAGCAGCAGAATACTGCCCATGAGCAGAGCGGCGAGCATGATTCCCCAAAGGATCGCGACGGGGAAGTTCCCGAGCACGATCCGCACGCTCGTGGCCACGGCCCCCACCAGACCTGCCCGCCGTTCACAAAGTAGCGGTACGGAAAAGGCCGCCACTGCGTAGAGGAGGAGCGCAAAGACCGCTCCCGAAACGATTCCCCA
>SSTA01000090.1 GCA_009469685.1 Azonexaceae bacterium
TCAGCCCCGCGAGTTGCGGTATTCCCCTCGGGCCAATACGAAATCCTGGCAGAGCACTTACTCAACACACCGGCGGCTCCGAGCACTTCCTCTCTCGTCCGCGCCCTATTGGAGACTTCATGACTCGCTCCCCTCGCCTTTGGCTGACCGTCGCCGCCCTCGGCATCTTCCTGCCTTCCGCCGCCATTGCAGCGGACCGTGGGCGGGCCTACGTCACGCACCAGGACGGCGGAGTTGCCGTCGTCGATATCGCCAGCGGCAATATTGTCCAGACACTGGATGTGGGCGGCCATGGCCCACGAGGCATCGGAGTCACCGCTGACGGCAAGCTTCTCGCGACCGCCAACAAGGATGGCGGCGACCTCACCGTGGTCGATCTGGCCTCAGGCAAGCCCGTGCGGCAGATCAAGATCGGCAAGAATCCCGAATTCGTCCGGGTCCTGGGCGATCGGGCCTTCGTTTCCTACGAACCCGGCGCCAAGGGCGGTCCCCCGCCCAAGCCCGGCAGCGCCGCCGCGGAAGACGACGATGACGACATTCCCGCCCGCATCGCCATCGTGGACCTCAAGCGGGGCAAAGTCCTGCGGGAAATCGTCAGCGGACCCGAAACCGAGGGCATCGAATTTTCTGCCGACGGTCGCCGGATGGCGGTGACCAACGAGGCTGACAACACCATTACCGTTTATGACCTCAAGAATGGGCACCTCCTGAAGACCGTGCCAACCAAGGAATACGGCAACCGCCCGCGCGGCATCAAACGCTCGCCGGATGGCAAAACCTACGCCGTGACCCTGGAATTCGGCGACAAGCTGCTCATGCTCGACGCCAATTTCAAGCCCATCAAAGCCATCACCACCGGCAAGACGCCCTACGGCGTCGCCTTCGACCGCTCTGGCCAACGCCTCTTCGTCGCCACTTCCCGGGACAATGCGCTCCAGGTGTACGACGCCCGCAGCCTCGAGAAGATTACCGACATTCCTGTGGGTCTGCGCTGCTGGCACTTCAGTTTCACGCCTGACGACAAGGAGATTCTGATCGCCTGTGGCAAGTCCAACGAGATTCTGGTCATCGATGCCGACAAGCTCGAAGTGACCCGCAGCATTCCCAGTCCCGGCCTGCCTTGGGGCGTGGTGACCTATCCCAAGGCTCTGGGCAGCCTCGATCAGCCCTGACCCCCCAACCCGGCGGCCCCTTGGTGCCGCCTCCCCTGACTTGAAGAGCATGAAGAACACCCCCAGGAAGCGCAAGGCCCTCTGCATCGCCCTCGGAGCAGCCTTCGCCGGCCACGCGGCCGGCGAAGCGACGGTCCAGTTGCCCACCGTCGAAGTCATCGGCACCACGCCGCTCTCCAGCCTCGGCGTGGCGCGGGAGCAGGTCCCGGCCAACGTCCAGTCGGCCCGCGCCCGGCAGATAAAGGAGAAGGAAAGCCAGAATCTTCCCGAATTCCTGTCCCGCCAGCTGCCCAGCGTGACGGTCAATGAGAACCAGGGCAATCCCTATCAGATCGACCTCAATTATCGGGGATTCGTCGCCTCGCCCGTGCTCGGGACACCCCAGGGGATGTCCGTTTACCTCGATGGCATCCGGGCCAACGAGCCCTTCGGGGACACCATCAACTGGGACATGATTCCCAAGTCGGCACTCTCCTCCCTCGACCTCATTCCAGGCTCCAATCCCCTGTTCGGCCTGAATACGCTGGGCGGCGCCCTGTCGCTACGGACCAAAAACGGATTCGACGACGCCGGCGGCGAAATCGAAGCTTCCGGCGGCAGCTTCGGCCGCCGCAATCTGGACCTCTCCTATGGCGGGCACACCGACCAGTTGGGGTGGTTCGTCGCCGGCAACCTTTTCGACGAGGACGGGTGGCGCGATCATTCCAAATCGAACGCCCACCAGTTTTTCGGCAAGCTTTCCCATCGCAGCGCGAACCTCGATGCCGATCTCAGCCTGATTCATGCCCGTTCCGACTTGATCGGCAACAGCGTCACCCCCGAATCCATGCTCCGGGAGCGGTGGCGGCAAGTGTTCACCTTCCCCGATCGCACCCGCAACGACGTCACCCAGGTAGCCCTTTCCGGCCGCTGGTGGTTGAGCGACAGCACCAACCTGTCCGGGGCGATCTACCAGCGCCGCAGCAAGACCCGCACGCTCAACGGCGACCTCAACGACGAGTACGCCGACAATTTCCCGCTTGTGGCCGAAACGGGCGCCGACAACCGTACCCGGACGCAGCAGAGAGGCACCGGCGCCACGCTCCAGTGGAACCTGGTCAGTGAGCGCCATAGCCTGGCATTGGGAGCCTCCCACGACCAGGCGCGGGTCGCATTCCGCCAGACCACCGCGCTTGGCATGGTCACCCCCAACCGCGGCATCGCGGAAACCGACGATGAGGAACTCGAAAATCAGGTCCACGGTTCAACCCGCACCAGCAGCGTGTTCGTCACCGACACCTACACCATCACGCCCGAATTGCACCTGACTGCCTCGGCGCGCTACAACACCAGCCGGGTCAAGACCGTAGACGAACTCAATCCCTTCCCCCCCAACCTGGACGCCGATTTCGCCTACCGCAAGCTCAATCCCGCCCTGGGGCTGACCTGGCAAATTCTCCCGGCACTCAATGTTTACCTCGGCCTCAACCAGGGAACGCGGATCCCTACACCCATCGAACTGGGCTGCGCCGACCCGCTCAATCCCTGCTCCCTGCCCAACGCCATGGCCGCCGACCCCTTTCTCAAGCAGGTGGTCTCGCGCACCCTGGAGGCAGGCGTTCGCGGCAAACTTGCCGGCGACGTCAAGTGGAATGCCGGAGTCTTCCGCACGGTCAATCGCGACGATATTCTGTTCGTCGGCACCTCCACCAGTGCCGGCTATTTCACCAATTTCGGGCAGACCCGGCGCCAGGGCATCGAGCTGGGCGCATCCGGCACCGCGCACCGACTGGAGTGGAATACCAGCTACACCTATCTGCAGGCCACCTTCCTCTCCGGAACTTGCGTACTGGCGGAAAACAACAGTACGGCGGGGGATGACTCGCGCTGCGGCAGTGACGAAATCCGCGTCTCGCCGGGCGA
>SSTA01000091.1 GCA_009469685.1 Azonexaceae bacterium
CAGAGTTCGGGGATCGAGCAGGTCAGTCTGGCGGTCAGCCAGATGGACGAAGTGACGCAGCAGAATGCGGCGCTGGTGGAAGAGGCGGCGGCGGCGGCCGAGAGTCTGGAGGAACAGGCGCACGCCCTGAGCTCCGCAGTCGCCGTGTTCCGCACCGGGAACGAAAGTACTGCCCGCCGTTTACGCGGCGCGGCTCCGGCTCCGGCCGGGGACCGGCTGGGTGGCCGGAAGGCGAGCAAGGCCTTGCCGGCCTCCCTCGACGACGAATGGGAAGAATTCTGACCTTCGGTCAGGGAATAAGAATCTAGGGAGATCGAAACATGAATGCCATCACCGGTAAGCTCGCCAACAAATTCATCGTTCTTGGACTGCTGGCGGCGGTTGCCGTGGCTGTGCCGACCGCGATGCTTGTGAAAGGATTTGGCGGGCAGATAGCGGTCGCCGAAATGGAAAGGGCCGGCGTGGCCGTGCATCGGGAAATGCGTGGGGTGTTGCAGGACATCCAGAGGCATCGGGGGGCGACGACGTCGCTTCTGGCGGGTAAGGAGCAGTTCCGTGAACGCGCGGACAAGGCGCGCGCTGCGGTCGATGCTGCGGTCCAGAAAGTCGATGCGGCCCTTGGCGCGCATGGCCGCGATTTGGGCAAGATCGAGAACTGGGACAAATTCCGTTCCGGATGGCAGACGCTGCGCACCGGTTTCGCGACCCTCAATCCCCAGGCGAATGCCAAGCAGCACACGGAACTCATTGCCATCCTCCTGGAATCCATGGCGGCGGTTGCGGACCAATCGGGATTGGTGCTCGATCCCGATCTCGACAGTTTCTACGCCATGCTGATGAGCGTCGTCGAGTTGCCGCCGACCACAGAGCGGATGGGGCAGGGCCGGGCTCTCGGTTCGCTGATCCTGACCGAAAAGGCACTGACCCAGGATCGCCGTGACGCGCTGATCGGTGCCTTCGCCGAGATGCGTTTGCGGGAGCGGGCGATTCTGAACGCCGGTTCCAAGGTTCTCGAAGCCAATCCAGAAGCTGCCGCCCACCTGAAGCCGGTATTCGAGGAAGCCCGGAACGGCATTGCCCAGTACATCAGCAGCGTCGAGCAGAATATCCTGCGGGCCGATACCCTCGCATACGATCCTGCCCGGTTCTTCGACGACACGACTCGCGCCATCGATTCGGCTTACAAACTCTACGACGACGGATCGAGTTCCCTCGACACCATGCTGATGGCGCGCATATCCGGGATCGGCGCAACGCGGCTCGGGGTTCTCGGTGGCGCGCTGGCGATCATCGGACTTGCCGGCGGACTGGGGGTTGTCATCCTCCGGAAGGTGAACCGAGGAATCGTCCAGGCCTCCTCGGCCCTCGACGAGATCGCGGGCGGCCGGCTGGACGTTCCGCTGCGGGCGGAAACCCAGGACGAGATCGGCCACCTGATCGGCCGCATCGACGACATGCAGAAGCAACTGCGTGATCGCCTTGAGGCCGAGGCACGGATCAACAACGAAAACCTGCGGGTCAAGGTGGCCCTCGACGTCACGTCGACCAATGTCATGGTCGCCGACCCGGAGGGCAAGATCATCTATTGCAACGCGGCAGTGGTTGAGATGATGCGCCAGGCGGAAGCAGACATCCGTCACGATCTGCCCAATTTCCGCGCCGACGGGATTCTGGGCTCCAACTTTGATTCGTACCACCGGAATCCGGCCCATCAGCGCAATATGCTTGCCGGGCTTCGTGAAAGCTATCGCACCGAATTGACGATAGGCGGGCGACACTTTGCGCTGGTGGCGGCGCCCATTGTCAATTCCCAGGGAGAGCGTCTGGGGACGGTCGTCGAGTGGCGCGATCGTACCGCCGAAGTCCGGATCGAAAGCGAGGTTTCCGGCATCATCGAGGCGGCGGTAGCCGGCGATTTCAACCAACGCCTTGACACCGGCGCCATGGCCGGTTTCTTCCGCAAGCTGTCGATGGGCATCAACGACCTGCTCGACGCCAACAGCCGCGCTTTGACCGACGTGGCCGCCATGTTGAATCGCCTGTCGGAGGGCGATCTCTCCAGCAAAATCGAAACCGACTATCGAGGAATGCTGGGGCAATTGAAGAACGATGCCAATGCGACCGTGGATAACCTTCAAGACATCGTAGGCCAGATCAAGGGTGCGACGGAGGCGATCAATACGGCGGCGAAGGAGATTGCATCGGGCAATCAGGATTTGTCGAGCCGGACGGAAGAGCAGGCATCGAGTCTGGAAGAGACGGCGTCGAGCATGGAGCAACTGACGAGCACGGTGAAGCAGAACGCGGACAATGCGCGGCAGGCGAACGAACTGGCGGGGACGGCGCAGGAAGTGGCGGTGCGGGGAGGCGAAGTGGTGGGCCAGGTGGTGCAGACCATGAGTTCAATCCACCAGTCGAGCGCCAAGATAGCGGACATCATTGGGGTGATCGACGGGATCGCCTTCCAGACCAACATCCTGGCGCTCAACGCGGCGGTGGAAGCGGCGCGTGCGGGGGAACAAGGACGGGGCTTTGCGGTGGTGGCGACGGAAGTGCGGAATCTTGCCCAGCGCAGCGCA
>SSTA01000092.1 GCA_009469685.1 Azonexaceae bacterium
GAGGCGGGCGCCAGGGACATTGAGGCCATGCTCGGTATGGTTGAAAAGCCTTCGGGCCAGGGCTTCGATGAGGTTCTTCTTGGCCAGGAGGTTGTCGGCAGGCACTGGATAGGTCTTGATCCAGTAGCCCCCGTAGAAAACGCGTTCGACGCCATCGAATTGCCGGCGCGCCCCTTCTTTCAGATCTTCTTCCTGAGTGCACACGATTGCGAGCATGAAATTCCCCGCGGACGCTGTGTATTGTCAGTAGCAAGAAACAAGCCGCCCTGTGCGGGTGCGCAACGCATTGAATAGTCGTAATTCTTTTGAAACGGTATGAAGCGATCCGGCACCGCTGTGGTGCGGATCGCGGGTGCGTGCATGGGCGTGGGGCGATGCGTGGTCTGGCTGTCGCTGACTCAGTCCCCTCTGATGTGTTCCGGCGCTGGCCCCTTTGCGGAGAGCGTAAGCAATGCTTCCGCCTGGAGTCGGCAGGATTCGGCAACTCCCCGGTCGAGCCGTCGCAGCCAGCGGACCGGAATCGCATCCAGCCCGTAGCGGGCGCCGGCCAGCATGCCGGCGATGGCGCCGGTGGTGTCGGCATCGCCGCCCCGATTGACGACGTCCACGACGCAGTCCTCGAAGGTTTCCGTGGCGAAAAGCGCTTGGAGCACCGCCTGAATGGTCTCGACCACGAACCCGCTGGGGTTGTCGCGTGGCTTCACGGTGTAATCGAAGACTGGGTGCACAGCCACCAGAGGCGCCGCATTCGCGCGTTCGACGTCTTCGACGGACTTACCCCGCACGAAGTCCTGCACCATGCCGGCCAGGGCGATGCAGGCCGCATCGGAGAGGATGTTGTGATGCGTGACGTGGCCCTGAGCGCGGCAGGCCGTGGCAAGGACCTCTCTTCCCTGGCCAAGGGTGGCGAGGGCAACTGGCAGGATTCGCATGGCAGCGCCATTGCCCGCGTCGTGCTCCGAGGCGGGCGCCTCCGGGTTGCCGGTCTTACGGTAGGTGATCAGGTTGCGGCGGACGGTATTGCCGATATCCACGGGTTTGGCCCGCATCCAGGCATCGAAGGCCTCTGCGGCGGCTCTCGCGTCCACCCGCCCCTCCGCCAGGATCGCTTCGCCGAGGGCCAGGGACATTGTGGTGTCGTCGGTGACCTGACCCGGCTTGAGGCGTAGCCAGCCGCCGCCGACGATTTCGCAGTGGACGCCGAACTCCTGACGGATTTCCCGGGGAGTCATGAACTCGACGGTCGCGCCAAGCGCATCGCCGATGGCGAGCCCGAGGAATGCGGCGGTGGCCTGGTCGGCCATGGCGGAACGTTCGCGGGGTGTGGCGATACGTCCCGGCTTTGCTCCCGCGTTCAGGTTTCGGGCCCAAAGCATTTCGCGTAGTCCTTGCATACGCCGCAGGAGGGGGCCGGGCAGACGTAGATCCCCTCGCGGGCGCAGAACTGACGATAGAGGAATTTCTTCCACTTCATGTCTCCCGAATTGGCCCGAGCGAGGGCGGGAAAATTCACCCACATCAGGCGGGTGAGTTCGTCCCGGCTGGCCAGTCCGAGATCCTGCCAGAGGTGGTCGGCACCGGCACAGGCAGTGGCGACGATGTCGGCGATCCAGCGTTCGGAATGCCGCTCTTCGGCCCGGTGGTCGAGCAGGAGCTTCTGCAGATCGCTCCATTCCGGCACCCGATCCAGTCCGGCACGGGAAACGGAAGGTTGCGCACCCGGGAAGTATTCGGTCAACATGCGTCCGAACTCAGCGCTGCCCAGTCCCAGGTCGGCCGGCAGGCAGCCCTCGTCACGCCATTTGCCGGTCAGCATGCTGGCCAGCAGGGGACGATTCGGATCGGCCTGCACATCGGCAGCACAGGGCGTCGCCAGGAGTTCGGCGACGGCCAGGGCACGAAGGGCGGTACGATCCGAGCCGTTCATGGCTTACTTGCTGGGGTATTCGACCAGGATGTCCTCGTCGCGGACGACCATCTGGCAGGCGAGGCGCCATTGGGTCGGCGGGATGTCGTCGACGTACATCTGTTCGATTTCGGCCTTGGTGATTTTCCCCATTTCCGTCAGGGCGGCGACTTCCCGGACGTTGAGGGGTCCCCCCATGGGCCGGCGCTTGCCGTCCACCGAAGAGACCTTGACCAGGCAGGTACCGCAGTTGCCCTCCTGGCAACCGAAATCGATGGGGATGTGATGCTCCTTGGCAAGGGACAGGATGGTCTGGGTGTGACTGCCGGCAACGGCATAGACCGTCTTGTCCTTGTGCATGGGGCTGCTGAAAGTGATGAGGGCCATTTGGCGTTCTCCAATTGAGTCGGGTTGTCGAATTTCTCTGTATGGATGGGTGGGGTGCTTTAAGTCTTGTACGGTTCAGGCTGGCTTGACCACGATATCGCCGCTCAGAATCTGGGCTTGGCAGGCGAGCCGATGATTGCGCGGGGCCATGTTGTCCTTGAGCACCTGATCTTCCAGGATGCTTGGGGGAGCGAGATTTTCAGCGCCGGAGACGATCTTGGTGAGGCAGGTGCAGCACTCGCCTTCTCTGCAGCCATAGGTGATCCCGGCGCCGACTTTTTCCGAAACCTCGATGAGGCGGGTGCCGGCGGGCACGGTGACGGATACGCCGATGTCTTCGAAGGTGACTCTGGCTTTGGGCATAGCAGTTTCTCCCTGTTCAGGCCAAGGCGGCCATGGTGATTTCGCGGCTTTCCATCTGGCCGGTCAGGTGGCGGGCGAGGGTCTCGCCCAGGGTGCGGCAGTGATCGAGTTCGGTGGCATCGGGGACCAGCTTGACGCGCAAGCCCTCGACGGGGACGCGCATTTTCAGACCCCGCAGGCGATCCTCGATGAGGCGTACCGCCTCGCCGCTCCAGCCGTAGGAACCGAAGGCGGCGCCCAGCTTGCCTTTGACATTGACGGAAGTCAGCGACGACAGCACGTCCCAGATCGGCTTGACCGCGTCCGCGTTGATCGTGGGGCTGCCGAAGGCCAGGCCGTCGGCTTCTTCGATGAGGTCGGTGAAGATGCCCGATTCGCCCCCTTCCAGATCGTAAAGGGAGACCCGCACGCCGGGGATGCTCTCGGCGCCGGTCGCCAGGGCTTCCGCCATGCGGCGGGTATTGCCGTAGGCCGAGATGTAGAAGACGACCAGGGTCTTCTCGCTGCGGGCCTCGTTGAACAATCGCGGTGTGGCCAGTTCCCGGTAGCGGTGAACATAATCCCGCGGCATGTGGCGCAAAATGGGACCGTGGGCGGGGGCGATGAGCTTGAGGTCCAGCGGCTCGATCAAGGCCACCGCATCCAGCACGTTCTCCCGGAAGGGTCGCATGATGTGGGCGTAGTAGTACTCGAAGGAAAAGCGGAAGTCGCCCACCGAGTCGTTGAACAGCCTCGGATCGCAGAAGTGGCAGCCGAAGATGTCGCCGGTGAACAGGAAGGACTCCTCCTCCAGGTAGGTGCACTGGGTGTCGGGCCAGTGCAGGTAGGGCGTGTGCAGGAAGCGCAGGGTCCGGCCACCCAGGTCCACGGTGTCGTCGGTGGTGACCGGGATGTATGCGGGAGCCGATTCGCCCGAGGGTTTCAGCAGCGCCTTCAGCATCATCTGCGCCCGGCTGGACAGATAGACCTTGGCCTGGGGGGCGCGCTTCAGCAGTTCCGGCAAGGCTCCGCTGTGGTCCGGTTCCAGGTGGTTGAGGACGATGGTGGTGATTTCCCCGTAGTCCGCCACCGATTCCAGACGCCGGAAAAAGGTTTCGGAGAAGTTTTCCTTGACCGTGTCGATGATGGCGACACCGTTCTCGCCGCGGACGACGTAGGCGTTGTAGCTGGTACCGTTGGCGGTCTTGAGGATGATGTCGAAATTGCGCAGATGCGGGTCGAGGGCGCCGACCCAATGGACGCCAGGGGCCAGTTCGACGGCGCTTTCAGTGAGTCCCGCTGGCATCATGATCGACTTCCTCATGGGCGGCGCTCCCGCAGGAGCCGTGACCCGTCGGGCCGTGCACGCAGGCTTCGATATCGCCTTCCGGCAGCGCCACGCCCCGGAGCCCGATCCAGGCGTCGACGGCGGTCGCATCGAAGCCCAACATGCGCGTCTCGCCGACCTGCATCAGGGGGCGGCGGATGAGGAGCGGGTTTTCCAGGAGCAGGCGCAGGGCGTTCTCGAAGTCGAGGGCCTCCGGTACGATTTCGCCCGCCTTGACCGCCGGGGCGCTGCGATTGAACCACTCGGAGATCGGCAGGGCGCCGAGGAAAGCGAGCAGCGTCGCGGCTGTCCACGGCTCTGCCTTCAGGCTCTTGGCCTGAACGCTGTGGCCGGCGGCGGCAAGAAGGGTCTTCTGGCGAAGATTCCCCTTGCAGCCCGGTTTTTCGTAGAAGGTGACTACCGCCACACTAGGCCGCCTCCCGCCACAACCCGAACTCCTTCAGCTTTTCAATGGGAATTCCGGTGAGCGATCCCGGAGGATTCAGGAAGGCTCCCAATTCGTCGGCGATGGCCATCTCGATCGGGCAGATGGCCGCGCACTGGGGCTCGGCATGGTCGCCGAGGCACTCGGTGCACTTCATGTCGTCGATCATGAAGTGTGGGCGGTCGTCGTAGATCGCGTCGTTGGGGCAGACATCGACACAGGCCCAGCAATTGACGCAGGATTGAGTGATCTGGAGAGCCATTTACGCCACCTTCAGGGCAGAATCGGCTTGCGGCAGCAGCCTGCCGGTAGCCGCGATTTCCTTGTACACCGCCATCACGGCATCCTCGATCGGCTCCATGGCATGCTCGCCGTTGGGTGCGATGCCGGCGGCTTCCAGCTTGCCCCAGGGCTCGTAGCCGATCTTGGAGCAGAGCACCACTTCGCAGCCTTCGAGGACCTTGATGTTGCGGTCGAGGAGGGAATCCGGTTCCTCGTCGCCTTCGCCGCAGGTATCCCCGCCGCCGCAATAGAGCTCGGTCTTGCGGTGGCTGATGAAGCGCACCCCCGCCGGGGAAGCTTCGTAGATGAGGAATTCCTTGGCGTGGCCGAAGTGCTCGGCGACGACGCCGTTCTTGCCGGCCACCGCCATCAGCACCGGGCGGGAGCCTTCCGGAATGCCTTCGGCCTTGGGCTTGACGATGCCGCGCTTGGCGTCCAGCTTCTCGATGATCGAGTCGTGGACTTCCTTGCGGCGGACCATGGCGGCTTCGTAATCGACGTCCATGACGTCGATCTTGTCCATGGTGAATTCGTCGCCGCGATCTTCGCCCAGGAGGCCGACGGCGTCGGCACGGCACTGGCGGCAGTGGCGCATCATCGACATGTCGCCGGCGCACTCGTCCTGCAGGGACTGCAGTTCGGCGTCGGTGGGGCCGCGCTGCTCCATGATGCCGTAGTAGGTGCCGTGTTCGGCCTCGGCAATGAGCGGCATGACGTTGTGCAGGAAGGCGCCCTTGGCCTTGACCACCCGGGAGACTTCCTTGAGGTGCTCGTCATTGACTCCGGGGATCATGACCGAATTGACCTTCACCAGGATGCCGCGGGAGGTGAGCATCTCCAGGCCCTTCTGCTGCTGCTCGATGAGGATTTTCGCTGCCTCGACGCCCCGCAGACGCTTGTTCTTCCAGTAGATCCACGGGTAGATCTTGGCGCCCACCTCCGGGTCAACACAGTTGATGGTGATGGTGACGTGGTCGATGTTGTGCTTGGCGATCTCGTCCACGTGCTCGGGCAGCGAGAGACCGTTGGTCGACACGCAGAGCTTGATGTCCGGCGCCTTCTCGGAAAGCTGGCGGAAGGTCTCGAAGGTGCGATCCGGGTTGGCCAACGGGTCTCCGGGTCCGGCGATGCCGAGCACCGTCATCTGCGGGATTTCGGCCGCCACGGCAAGCACCTTCTTGATCGCCTGATCGGGCGTCAGCAGTTCGGAGACGACGCCGGGACGGGATTCGTTGGAACAGTCGTACTTGCGGTTGCAGTAATTGCACTGGATGTTGCAGGCCGGCGCCAC
>SSTA01000408.1 GCA_009469685.1 Azonexaceae bacterium
AGCGATGCTGGCACACCCGGCGATGATCGAGTGGCACGCGGCCGCCATCGCGGAAACCGAGGCCCACGCCCATTTCGACAAGCTGGCGGTGGAATACGGGGGCTCACGGTAGGGGTGGGCAAGCCGGCGCATTGTCGCGCTGCTCGGGCATCCGGCGAGGGTAGGGCCGTGACTTCGGATTCGAGGAAGGTGAGGGTCCATGGCGCTCAGTGAAATCGCCGGGATCCTCCGGATCATCTTCCGCATCCTGGGCGTAGGCAGCCGCTGGTATGCCCTGCGGGACCGGCGCTTCGGCTGGGTCGATTGCCTGATTTCCTGGGCGCTGGCGGGAGCCGCCCTCTGGGCGTCGCTGTGGTGCTGGGAGGTCGTTTCGGGTTCGCCGAACCCTTACGAACGGATGCTTCCGTTCTTTGCCCTGCTGGCACTGGTGCCGGTCACTGTGGGCCTGAGCTTACTCGCCTTGGCCTTCCTGGTCGTCGGGCTGATTCAGGTCAGGAGCGTGAGGTACCTGGTGCTTGCGGTTGGCGCGGTCAGTCTTCTCGTGGGGCGTTTTGGGGGCGTTGACGCCGTGAAATCCGAGCTGACCGACCCGCAAGGGACGCGGCTTCAGGGCGCCGAATGGGCTCTTGAAGCCGGCGCGGCGACCCACGACGACTGCGATCGCCATTCGCAGTCGGCGAGTTTCCGCTCCGGGTGCTACGAGCAACTTCGCCGCAGGGCGAACCAGGCCGAACTTCGTACCGGAGCCGCGGCGCAGCGCGAGCGGGCGGACCGAGGCGCTGATTAGGACCAGCCCCCGGGGAATGCCGGGGGCTGGGGGTCAGGCTTCGATCAGGTCGGAACTGCTGATCGAGTCGGGAACCCAGGACGCCATGAGGCGTTCCCGGATTTCGGCGAGGCTGGCGTCGACGAGCAGGTTCCCGTTCCGGAATACGGGAAGCAGCTCGCCTCCAGCGGCTTGTTGCGGCGACTGGCGGTCGAAGAGGCGGTATCGTCCTTGCTCCTTTTCCACCCGCAGCAGGCCGCGGGCCGAGCGCTTGGTCCCCGAATCGGTTACCGGATCCTTGAACAGTTCGCGGGCCTCGCCCCGGACCACGCCCCAGGTTGCCTTCATCGCCCAGCCGAAGCTGTCGCGGGTCAGGTACTGATAGGTGTAGGAGCCGATGCCGAGGACCACGTTGCTGCTCGCGAATCCCTTGGCCGCCAGCCGGGAGAGGATGGCCTGGGCGCGCAGCAGCGTGATCGAATCGCCGTAGATCAGCCCCACGCGGGGGTTGAGCATGCGGTAGCCCTTGGCGGAAAGGGATCCGCCGAAGACTTCCCAGAGGCATTCGACGGCGCCCTTCAGCGAGGGCGCAGCCGCGACCGCTTGGGCGCGGACGCCAGCATCGCCTTCGGCGAAGAGTTCAAAGAACTCGCCGGCCCGCCGGGCATACGCCCGCCCGCCGGCCCGCGACTTCAAGATGGGCAGCAGGGTGGCCGCTTCCAGGTCGGCGACCTCGATCGCTTCTCCGGTCAGGATGTCCACCGGGTCGCCGCTGTCCGGCCGGAAGACGACCTTGGCGTTCCCCAGCGCGTCGGGGCGACGGTTTTCGATTTCTTCCTTGAGCCGCGAAGCATAGTCGGTGATCACCCGGAAGAAGTCCCAGGTGTCGGAGACGATGGACACGATTCCGGACGGATACACCTCGGTAATCAGCCGGCGGAAGGTTTCGAGTTCGTCTTCGAAGCCGCCCATGCACATGACGCTGTGCTCGGTGGCGGGTACCGATCCGCCGATCAGCTCCCGCTCGGCGTCGGCGTTGTACCAATCCTCCAGGTAGTCGATGGCGGAGATGGTATCGGTTCCGGTGAACGAAAGCAGGTGTCCGGCGCCGGCCTGCATCGCATCCGCCATGCCGGACATGCCGCGGGCGGAGAAATCGTGGCCCTGCCAGCTCACGAAGTCCTCCGGCGCGCCGGTCAAGCGGGCATAGGCTGTGAGGAGCTTGCGGTATTCGAAGGCAATGGTGGCGGTCGTCGTCGGCTTCCACAACTCGTTGGAGAGCACGGTTTCGATGTAGTTGGTCAGCCAGTAGAAATCCGGGTCGGTATTGATCACGGTCAGCGCCGGGACGCCGATGTCCACTCGCGATCCCTCCGGCAGGGCGCGGATTTCGAGGGGCAGGTAGCCGAGTTCCCAGAGGCGTTCGATGTGATCGACCGGGACTGCTCCGGGACCCAGCGCGGTATCGAGCCGCCGCCGGTAGCGGGAGACGACCTGTTCCTTCGGCTGACCGAAGAAGTTGCGGTTCCAGAGGTCGATCAGAAACGACTTGATGAATCCCTGGAGGCCGAACCAGACGACCTTGCCGTCGTACAGTTCCGGAATCACCGGTGCCAAGCGTGCCGAGCGCGGAGTGAAGTTGCTGTAAACCAGCTCGGTACCTTCGGGGTACTGGAAAATGTGGCCGGTCTTATAGAAGTCCGCCTGGGTAAGGGGGTTGATGCCGTTGCGTTCCTGGGCGCTCATGAGAGATCTCCTAGAGGAATGACCGTGACGGCCGGATTGCCGGATCGGGTCCAGTCGCAGGGGGTGAAGAGGCGGCGGTAGTCCGCGAGCAGGACTTCGACGCCTTTGCTGAAAATGCCGTGGCTGACGTAGAGATAGAGCGGTTGATCGGTCTTCCCGCGCAGGGCCGCAGCCAGGGCGGTGAAGGTGCGGCCCCCGTCGCAGATGTCGTCCACCACCAGGACCGGCTGGGGTGGCAGTTGCCCGGGCACCGAGACCGCAGTGATCGCGCCGGTAGCGGGGGCGCGGACCTTTTCGGCGAAGGCGACGTCGCGGAGACCGAGCTTGCTTGCCAGGGCGCTCACCCGCTTGCGGCCGCCGGCATCCGGCGCCAGCAGGGTGACCCCGGCGCGAAATTCATCGCGCTCCACGACGCGAGCCAGGGGAACCGAGGCGTCGATGACATGCACCCGGTCGAGGAGGGCGGTCACCACGTCGCTGTGCGGATCGAGGATGGTGACCGATGCGAAACCGATGCTGTTGATCAAGTTGCAGAAGACCTTTGCCGCCAGCGCTTCCCCCGGATTGCAGACGCGATCCTGACGCCCGTAGGGGACGTAGGGCAGGTGGAGGGCGATGGGGATGGTGCCGATCTGCCGGCGCAGGGCGTCGGCGAGCAGCATCAAGGCCATGACGTCGTCCGAGGACCGAAGGTCGGCAGCGAGGGTCACGGACTCGAGATCGTCGGTCGGGATCTCCAGACGTACCTGCACCTCGCCGCCCGGGAAGACGAAAGACTCGGGCCGGAAGACGC
>SSTA01000409.1 GCA_009469685.1 Azonexaceae bacterium
AAGGTCGGCGAATTCTTCAATCGCATTTCGCAGGATGAGCGCCTCTACGCAATCGGCTATTGCGCCACCGCAGATGGCGAGATTACCGGCAGCAAGACCCTCCCCGGCGATTTGCGCTGCAGCGAGTTGTCGGAGTGGAGTCAACCCGGGCCGAGACTGCTCCAGAGTCCCCTCGGTCCGCTCCACATTTCGATCAAGGCGATGAGCACGGAGTTGGCGCCTGACGGCAGGTTGATCCTCATTCACGATTTGAGCTTCATCGCCCGACGCAGCGAAGAAACCAATCGCTACGTGTTCTATTTCTTCCTTGCCCTGACTGCACTCATCTCTCTCATTACCGTCGTCATCGCACAGTTGTCCTGGAGGGGCTGGGTGGCCGGAATCCAATCCCTGCTCCGTGGCGAAGGACTGATTCGGCAGCCGACTGGCGACGCGCCGGCACCGCCCCCCGAATTTCGTCCCATCGCGAGCGATCTCCAGCGCCTGATCCAGGATCTGGAGCTTGAAACGCGGGCGCGAGACGAGGGACGGATCAGCTGGACCGCAGACGCACTGCGCGCGATCCTGCGCAACGAATTGAGCGGCGAGGATGTCATCGTCGTCTCCAATCGGGAACCCTACATTCACCAGCACCGCGGAGACCGCGTCGAAGTGCAGCGTCCCGCGAGCGGCCTGGTGACCGCCCTCGAGCCCATCATGCGCGCCTGTTCGGGCACCTGGATCGCCCACGGAAGCGGCTCCGCCGACAGGGAAGTGGTCGACAGATTCGACCGCGTCAGCGTACCGCCGGAAAAGCCCGCTTATCAGATCCGCCGGCTGTGGCTGACCCCGGAAGAAGAGGAGGGCTACTACTACGGATTCTCCAACGAAGGCCTCTGGCCCCTGTGCCATATCGCGCACGTGCGACCCACTTTCCGTTCATCCGACTGGGCCCAGTACCAGATCGTGAATCAGAAATTCGCCGACGCCGTGGTTGCCGAAGCCAAAACGACCAATCCCATCATCCTCATCCAGGATTACCACTTCGCGCTTCTTCCGCGCATGGTGCGGCAGCGTCTGCCCAACGCCACGATCATCACGTTCTGGCATATTCCTTGGCCTAATCCGGAGTCGTTCGCCATCTGCCCTTGGCGAGAGGAGATCGTCACCGGCCTGCTCGGCAGCAGCATTCTGGGCTTCCATACGCAGTTCCACTGCAACAACTTCGTCGATACCGTGGACCGTCTCCTCGAAGCTCGGGTCGATCGTGCGTCCTTCACCGTTTCGCTGGGTGGATTCCTGACGGCGGTGCACCCCTATCCCATCTCCATAGACTGGCCCCCGGCGGCTGAGGTGGTCGGAATCCCTCTCCTCGAGTGCCGCGCCCGGTCGCGGCACATCAACGATCTCCCCGTCGGGCACCGACTCGGTATCGGCGTGGATAGACTGGACTACACCAAGGGAATCCTGGAACGCTTTCGCGCCATCGAACGCTTGCTCGATCTGCATCCGGAGTGGATCGGCCGCTTCAGTTTCATCCAGGTTGCCGCGCCGTCGCGGTCCGGCATCGACGAATACCAGCACCACGAATCGCAGGTGCGGGCGTTGGCCACCCGCATCAACGGCCGCTTCGAGCGGCAAGGGCCGCCACCGATCATCCTCAAGGTCGAACATCATGAGCCGGCGGACGTGTACGCCTACTATCGCGCTTCCGAACTCTGCTTCGTCAGTAGCCTGCATGACGGGATGAATCTGGTGGCGAAAGAGTTCGTCGCTGCTCGCGACGACGAACGCGGGGTTCTCATCCTGTCCCAATTCACCGGCGCAGCTCGGGAACTTCCCGAAGCCCTGATCGTAAATCCCTACGACGCCGATCAGTGTGCTTCCGCCCTTCATCTTGCCCTGACCATGCCGGAGGCTGAACAGCGCGACCGCATGCGCCTGATGCGTGGCCTGATCGCGGAGTTCAACGTCTTTCGCTGGGCGGGCAGGATGCTCCTCGATGCCGCTGCCATGCGGCGTCGAGGGCGCTTGCTCGGTGGCCTGGCTCCCCGCGCCAGCGGAACGCAGAAGGAGAAACCATGACGATGCGCCGGCGAATCCTTCCCAGACCAAGCCGCGACTGGGCCTATTTCCTCGATTTCGACGGTACCCTCCTCGACGTTGCCGATACTCCGGACGGAATCCAAGTCGATGCCGCTCTCTTGCAGCTCGTCGAACATCTGCATGCGGCGTGCGGCGGCGCCATGGCAGTCGTCAGCGGACGCTCGATCTCGGATCTCGACATCCACTTGAAGCAGGTCCGGGTTCCCCGGGCTGGGCAGCACGGCCTCGAGCGTCGCGATGCCTCCGGCAGGTTGTGGCTGCACCCGATCGCCCCCGATGCGAAACATCGTATCCTCCAGGTCCTGCAGCCCATCATTCGCCGCTATCCCGAATTGTTGCTCGAAGACAAAGGGCTCTCCATCGCGCTCCACTATCGGCGCATCCCTAATATGGCCGGTTACGCCCACCATGTGATGCGCGAGTTGGTGGCCGAGACGGCTCCGCTGCTGGAGGTCCTGCGCGGGAAATGCGTGGTCGAAGCCAAGCCGGCCGGAGTCGACAAAGGAACGGCGGTCACCGAATTTCTCCGGGAATCTCCGTTTCGCGGACGCTGTCCCGTCTTCATTGGCGACGATGTCACCGATGAACGGGCTTTCGCGGCTGTCAATAAGGCCCAGGGAATCTCGATCAGGGTAGGAAGTGGCCGAACTTGCGCAGGTCATCGGCTGGAGGACGTGACGGCAGTGCGGGCCTGGCTCTCCCAGATGCTGGAAGGGATGGCATGACTTCCCTAGAACAAGCACTCATCGGCAACTGCACCATCGGCGCCCTGATCGACACGCGAGCCACCGTCACCTGGGCATGCTTTCCTCGCTTCGACGGCGACCCGTGGTTCTGCTCTCTCCTACGCGACAATGACGAAATCGGCTGCGCTGCCGTGGACCTCGCCGAGTACTCCCACTCCGAGCAGTACTACCTCGAGAACACGGCGATCCTGACGACGCGGCTCTTCGACCGGCAGGGCGGCTGCGTCGAAGTGACCGACTTCGCCCCGCGCTTTGGCCAATACGGACGGATTTTCCGTCCGATGATGCTGGTACGCCGTATCGCCAAGGTGTCGGGCAGTCCGCGCCTGACCCTGCGGTTGCGTCCCGCCTGCGGCGATGGAGTCGCCCGCCCTGAAGTCACCCGAGGCAGCAACCATGTCCGCTTCGTCGGACCCGATCTCACCCTGCGGCTGACCACGGATGCATCGCTGACCGCGATCCTGCAGGAAACGCCGTTCTATCTTGCTGACAGCGTGACCCTCATTCTGGGCCCGGACGAGAGCGTCCACGATTCCGTGACCGAGGTGGGGCGCCATTTTCAGGAAGAGACCGCCCAGTACTGGCGCGAGTGGGCGCGCGTCCTCAGTATCCCTTTCGAATGGCAGGAGGCGGTGATCCGCTCTGCCATCACCCTAAAGCTCAATGCCTACGACGATACCGGAGCCATCATTGCCGCCATGACCACCTCGGTTCCCGAATCCGCCGGCAGCACCCGAAATTGGGACTATCGCTACTGCTGGCTGCGGGACGGCTACTTCGTGGTCAATGCCCTCAACCGTCTGGGGGCGACCCGAACCATGGAACGCTACCTGGGCTACATCATCAATGTCGCCGCGAGTGCCGGCAATTCATCGCTACAGCCGGTCTATGGCATCGATGGGCGAGCCGATTTGGAAGAGCGGGAGGTGGCGTCCCTGGCCGGATACCGGGGCATGGGACCGGTGCGCATCGGCAATCAGGCCTACCGGCAGGTCCAACACGACGTCTATGGCTCTGCGATCCTCGCCGCGACACATGTATTCTTCGATCAACGGCTCGCCCATCGGGGCGACGAAGCCCTTTTCCGTCGTCTCGAGCCTTTGGGCGAGCAGGCGATCCTCTGCTTCGACCAACCCGATGCCGGCCTCTGGGAGCTGCGTGGCAGCGCTCGGGTCCATACCTTTTCAGCGGTCATGTGCTGGGCAGCCTGCGACCGTCTGGCGCGCATCGCCGAACGGCTTGGGATCGCCCGACGCGCCACGTATTGGCGCAAGCAGGCGGACCGCCTGCACCGCGTGATTTCACGCCGCGCCTGGAATACCCGCCGCAAGTGCTTCGTCTCCACCTTCGAAGGCGATGCCATGGACGCAAGCCTCCTGCTTCTGGCCGAATTGGGTTTCCTGGCCGCCGACGATCCGCGCTTCGAGGAGACCGTGGATGCCGTAGCCCAGGACTTGCGGCGCGGCGATTTCATCTTCCGCTATGTCGAGAAGGACGATTTCGGTGAGCCGGAAAACGCCTTCCTCGTCTGTAGTTTCTGGTACGTCAATGCCCTCGTCGCCTTGAAGAGAAGGGACGAGGCGCGACAGCTCTTCGAACGGCTCCTGGCCTGCCGCAATCGCCTCGGACTGCTCGCCGAGCATGCCGATCCGGCTACGGGCGAGCTGTGGGGCAATTTCGTGCAGACCTACAGCATGGTCGGTCTGATCAATTCGGCGATCCGACTCTCGATTCGCTGGGACGAAGCCTTCTGATGGCCCAGTTGCTCGAAACCATGGAAGCCTGGCTTCCCGGTCATGTCGCTACGGGCGGGCGTATTCTCTTGATCGCCGTACTCACCTTGCTTGCGCTCCGAACGATCCACCGCGTCGTCCCGCAGTTGCGAGAGCTTCTCGTCGCCCGCCAGGAAACCACCGAGGACGGACAGCGAATCCGCACGCTTTCGCGCGTCATACGCTATGTGCTGACAGTCGCAGTCACTCTGCTGGGGGCCATGCTCGTCCTCGGGGAGTTGGGCATTTCGGTCGCCCCGATCCTGGGAGCCGCCGGGGTCATCGGTATTGCCGTCGGATTCGGAGCGCAGAGTCTGGTCAAGGATTACTTCACGGGATTCTTCCTCCTCCTGGAAAACCAGCTCCGCATCGGCGACGTCGTTGATGCCGGCGGGAAGTCCGGCACGGTCGAGGAATTGACCCTCCGTTACCTCCGCCTGCGGGATTACTCGGGCAATGTGCACTACATCCCCAACGGCAATATCACTGTCGTCACCAATATGAGCCTCGGCTTTGCCTACGCGGTCATCGACATCGGTGTTGCGTACGCCGAGCGCATCGACGAGGTG
>SSTA01000410.1 GCA_009469685.1 Azonexaceae bacterium
GACCCAGGATGAGGGGGCCAAGGTTGACGACGAGATTGTCGACATCGGAGCCGTGGATGCCGATGCCCTCGAATTCGACGTCCAGCTGACCGATTCGACCATACTCGGTCAGCCCCTCCAGGCGCCGAGCTTCGACATGGGTTCGATCAATCTCGATCTGGCGGCGGAAGCTGCGCCTGCCGCAGCACCGGCTGCACCGGCGGCGGCACCCGCTCCCGCAGCGGCGGACGATAGCATCGGTGTCGGCACCCAATGGGAAGCGGTGAGTACCAAGCTCGATCTGGCCAAGGCGTACGAAGAAATGGGTGACCTGGAAGGAGCCCGGGAACTCCTGCAGGAAGTGCTCAGCGAAGGATCGCCGGCCTTGGCCGAGCAAGCCCAGGCCATACTTGCCCGCATCGGCGGATAAGCGCCCGCGGCAGCGAAAAAGCCCCCGCACGGGGGCTTTTTCATTGCGGGAGACGCGGCGTTCGTCCCCGCCGGAAACGCCTTGAACAGGGGCGGCGCGGTGGCGGCGGCGCGGGCGGGATAAAATGCCGCGATGGCTAAACCTGCTACCGTGATTGTCATTTGGCTTGCCGCTACCCTGGCGCTGCCGAGTTTTGGCTGGCTCGCCATCGCCGTGGCCGCTGGGGGCATCGCCCTGGCCCGGCCGAAGGTTCTCGCGCGCTGGTGGAAGCAGGTCCGGCGCGCGCGTTGGCTGCTCCTTACCCTCTGGATCATCCTGGCTTTCGGCACGCCGGGGGAGGCCCTCCTGCCCGTTCCATGGACGCCTACCGATGCCGGGGTCGACCTGGCGGGACTCCACGTCCTGCGCCTGGTTCTGCTCCTCGGCTTCCTCGCCCTGCTCTTCGACCTCCTCGATCAGAACCGGCTGGTGGCCGGCTTGTGGGCGGTGGCCAGTCCCTTGCGTCACCTGGGGGTGGGTTTGGATCGCGGGGTCGTCCGCCTGGCCCTGGTCTTCGACTACCTGGAACACGCTCCGCCCCGCGGAACCTGGCGGCATTTTCTCGATTTCGACGGGGAGGGGATTCCCGGGCCCGACACGATCCGCTTGGAGCGCTTGGCCTGGTCGCCCCGGGACGTCGTCCTGATTCTGGCCGCGCTGGCCATGCTGGGCCTCCTGGGCGCCTTGCCATGAGAATTGCTCTTGGCCTCGAATACTGCGGTGCGGACTTCCATGGATGGCAAAGCCAGCCCGACGGCAGGACCGTCCAGGATGCCCTGGAAGCTGCGATTGCTGCCATTGCTGGCGAGCCGACGCCGGTGGTCTGTGCCGGCCGGACCGATGCCGGCGTCCATGCCACGGGGCAGGTGGTCCATTTCGATACGGTGGCGCAGCGCCCGGACAGCGCGTGGGTCCGCGGGGTCAATTCCCATCTGCCCGAGGGAGTGGCGGTGCGTTGGGCGTGTCCGGTGGACGCGGCCTTCCATGCGCGATTCAGCGCCCGCGGCCGCCGCTATCGCTATCTGCTGCTCAATCGCCCCCAGCGCCCGGGGCTCTGGCAAGGAAGGGCGGGGTGGTTCCACCTGCCTCTGGATTGCGCCGCCATGGTCCGCGGTGCTGCCCATTTGCTGGGGGAGCACGATTTTTCCGCCTTCCGGGCCGCCGAGTGTCAGGCCAAGACGCCAGTCAAGACCCTCTCGCGTGCCGAAGTCCGGCGTTCGGGCGAATGGCTGATATTCGATTTCGAAGCCAGCGCCTTCCTGCACCACATGGTGCGCAATCTGGTTGGCAGCCTGGTCTATGTCGGCAAGGGCGCCCAGGATCCGGAATGGATCGCCCGACTTATCGCCTCGGCCGACCGACGCCTCGCTGCGCCGACCTTTTCGCCGGCCGGCCTGTATTTTCGCGGCCCCGTCTACGAGTCTCACTGGCAAATCCCGGAAATCGAAGACGACCTTGCCCCAGGAGTGACGCCATGACCCGATCCGATCGCACCCGTATCAAGATTTGCGGCCTGACCCGGGAGTCCGACGTAGACGCCGCCGTGGCTGCCGGTGCCGATGCTCTGGGTTTCGTTTTCTACCCGCCTAGCCCGCGCTACGTGACGCCCCAGCGGGCGGCGGAACTGGTGCGGCGCCTGCCTCCCTTCGTTACCGCCGTGGGCCTGTTCGTGAATGCGCCCAGGGCCGAGATCGAGGCGACTCTGGCAGTGGTACCCCTGTCCCTCCTGCAATTCCACGGCGACGAGGGTGAGGAGGCCTGCCGGCACCCGCGACGTCCCTACCTCAAGGCTGCCCGGGTAACGTCTGATCTGGATTTGGTACAATACGCGGCTCGCTATCCGACGGCCTCGGCCTTGCTTCTGGATGCTTTTGTCGACGGCTACGGAGGAGGGGGTAAGACCTTCGACTGGTCGCTGATTCCCGGGAACCTTACGCTGCCGATCGTGCTCTCCGGCGGGTTGGACCCCGGAAACGTCGGCGAAGCCGTGCGGCGGGTACGCCCGGCGGCGGTCGATGTTTCGTCCGGCGTCGAGGCGGCCAAGGGCATCAAGGACCCCGCGAAGATCGCCGCTTTCGTCGCCGCAGTCCGGGCGGCGGAAACGAATTAGGATTTCGAACACATGCGCAAACATCCGGGTGGTCTCACCCGTACCTTCTGGCGGCACCATTCGGCCAATCATCCCTGAGAGGGCAATTTCCTGCCTGCCCGCAGTTTCTTGACCCTTTCCGGAGAATTTCCATGTTGGCAATGCCTTACACCCTCCCCGACGCCACGGGGCATTTCGGTTCCTACGGCGGCGTTTTCGTTTCCGAGACCCTGATCGCGGCCCTCGACGAACTGAAGGCCGCCTATGCGGCGGCTCGCAACGACGCGGCCTTTATGGCCGAGTTCAACGACGAACTCAAGCACTACGTCGGCCGTCCTTCCCCCATCTACCATGCGCGGCGCTGGTCCCAGATTCTCGGCGGCGCCCAGATCTACCTGAAGCGCGAGGACCTCAACCACACCGGCGCGCACAAGGTGAACAACTGCATCGGCCAGGCCTTGCTGGCCCGGCGCATGGGCAAGCCGCGGGTCATCGCCGAGACCGGCGCCGGGCAGCACGGCGTCGCCACGGCCACGGTCGCCGCCCGTTACGGGATGGAATGCGTGGTCTACATGGGGAGCGAGGACGTCAAGCGTCAGGCGGCCAACGTCTATCGCATGAAGCTTCTGGGGGCCACCGTCGTGCCCGTCGAATCCGGTTCCAAGACGCTCAAGGATGCCCTCAACGAGGCGATGCGCGACTGGGTCACCCATGTGCACAACACCTTCTACATCATCGGCACCGTCGCCGGTCC
>SSTA01000411.1 GCA_009469685.1 Azonexaceae bacterium
CCGCAAAAATCCAGGCATTGATGACTCAAGCGCCCAGTTCAGTGGCGCAGACTCCGTCAGCGGACGGGCGCTAAACCCGCATGTTTGCTGGGTTAGGGGGAGAAACCGCCAAACTCAGCACGAAAAGTACGGGAACCCTAGAAACCGATGCCGCTCAAGGCTAGGGCGACATTGAGGGCGGGGAGGGTCTGAAAGCAGAGTCGGAGCAGGAAAATGCTGGAGAGGGGATGGGCGTCCAGCCGAGCGAGAAGTCGATGCGCCAGGGGGCTCTTGAGCTGCCGCAGGGCGTCGCCGCCCAGGAAGCGGACGGTGAAATAGGTGACGCAACACGCGAGCGTGGCTGCGACGTAGGTGGTGAGGCCACCGCCGATTCGGCCCAGGGTGAGAACGGCGGCAGCCAGGAAGATCCAGCCGGGGATCTGGATCAGATTGCCCAGAACGAATAGCAGGGCGTAGGTGGCCAGGCCGGTGACGGGATGGGCAGCCAGTTCGCCCCGCAGGAAGGCCAGGCTGAAGTGCTCGCGCAGGCCGGAGATTTCCGCCGCCGCGAAGAGCACGGCCAGAAAGCCCAGGACTCCCAGCAAGCGCCGCTGGCGCCAGAGGCGGGCGAAGAGCGTCTCGGAAGCGGCTGCCACGACCCCCGCTCTCAGTGCTGGAAACGCCCGGCGATCCAGGCGCCGATGTCGGCCAGTTCCACCTCCGATACGGTATGGGGGATGGGATAGGTCCGCCAGGTGAGATCGTAAGCCTGACCTATCAGGGCATCCCGGGCGCGCTGGCCGAGGGCCAGGGGAACCACGTCGTCTTCGGTTCCATGCCCGACGAAGAGCGGGGTGGCGCGATTGGCTTCCATCTCGGCGGGGACGAGCAGGTCCGGTGCAGGAATGTAGGCGGAGAGGGCGACGATCCCTGCCAGCGGGCGGGGATGGGTCAGCCCCACCGTGTAGGCCATGGCGCCGCCCTGGGAAAATCCGGCAAGGACGATGCGTTCTTCGGGAATGCCGCGCTCCACTTCCCGGGCGATTAGCCGTCGGATCGCCGCCCGGGAGGTGTCGATGCCGGCCTGATCCACCTGGCGGTCGATGCCATCGGCGGAGAGGATGTCGTACCAGGCGGGCATGCGGTAACCGCCATTGCAGGTCACGGCCATCGACGGGGCATGGGGAAACACGAAGCGGACCGGCAATCCGGGCGGCAAGCGCAGGTAGGGCACCGCCGGCGCAAAATCGTTGCCGTCTGCGCCCAGGCCGTGGAACCAGAGCACTGCGAATTCAGGGGCGGGTGCCGTCGCGATCTCGATTGCCGGCAGTAGGGATGACATGGCGGATTGTTCCAGGTGATGCGCAGCCCCGGGGCTGGCGTTGGGTAAGGGCGTGGCGCGTACCTTGGCACAGATTCCGGGCGTTTGCCAATTGCGCCGGAGGAAGGGAGGTCGACCGGGGCTCCAAGGTGTAGCGAGCGGCCGGGATTGCGCGCGTTTGTAAGCGGGAGTTTCGGCCGTCGCTCGGGTCGGATGGCGGGACGTTAAGGGGACAGGTCTTCCTGAAAGGACACGCCATGACCCCCCTGTACCGCCTTCTGCCCCTCGCTGCCATCGCCGTCATCACCGCCGGGTGCGTCGTTGCACCGCCACCGCGGCCCTATTACGATCAGCCGATCGTCGTTGCGCCACCGCCGCCGCAGGTCGAGTACGTCGGCCCGCCGCCGGTCGTCGGGCAGATCTGGATCGGCGGCTACTGGGGCTGGACCGGCCACCGCCATGAGTGGTTCCCCGGTCACTGGGAATCGCGCCGACCCGGCTACCGCTGGGAGCCCCATCGCTGGGATCGGGACGGCGACCGCTGGCGGGAACGCGGGGGACGTTGGGAGCGGGACCACGATCACCGGCGATAGAGGTATCCTTGGCCTCCCCTCCCGACGCAGGAACCCCATGAAAATCCATCAATTGCCCCTGGGCGCCCGATTCGAGTACCAAGGCGAGGAAATGGTCAAGACCGGGCCCATGTTCGCCAGCGGAAAGGGCGGCCAGCGGCTCATCCCGCGGCATGCGGTGCTGCGTCCTCTGGATCCGGTGGCCGCGCCACAGTCCCCGGCCAGTCCGCTGGACCGGAAGGCGGTCCTCAAGGCCTTCGATGCTTTCTGTGCGACCTGCGCGCCCCTGATCGACGAAGGTGCATCGGGAGCGTTTGAAGACGCCCGCCGGGCATTCGTCGACTCGCTTGCCTAGCTGAATCTCGCAGCATTCCGGGCGGATCAGGGTCCGCCCCGAAGCGGTCGGCGGACTGGTACACTCCAGCCATGAATTCGCGATCCTCAGCCCCGGCTTCGGCCGACTCCGCCGTCGCCCAACTGCGCGTCCCCCCCCATTCGATCGAGGCCGAACAGTCCATTCTCGGCGGCCTGCTGCTCGACAACCAGGCTTGGGATCGGATGGGCGACCTGGTGGCCGATACCGATTTCTATCGCGACGAGCATCGGCGCATCTACCGTCAGATCCGCCAGTTGCTGGAGAACGGCAAACCCGCCGATGTGGTCACGGTGGCCGAGGCGCTCGACGGCGCGGGGGAGGGGGAGCGCACCGGCGGCCTCGCTTACCTGGGGGAGCTGGCGGCGAATACGCCCTCGGCGGCCAACATCAAGCGCTATGCGGAAATCGTCCGGGAGCGGGCGGTACTGCGCCAACTGGCGGCTACCGCCGATGAAATCGCCGCCAATGCCCTGAATCCTCTCGGTCGCGACGCCGAAAGCATCCTCGACGAGGCCGAAGCCCGGATTTTTGCCATTGCCGAAGCCGGTGCCGGGCACAACGACGGCTTCGTCCACATCAATCCCCTGCTCACCCAGGTGGTCGAGCGCATCCAGGAACTCCACGACCGCGACAACCCGTCCGACGTGACCGGCGTTCCCACCGGATTCACCGATCTGGACCAGAAAACCTCGGGTTTTCAACCCGGCGACCTGATCATCGTCGCCGGACGGCCTTCCATGGGCAAGACGGCCTTCGCCCTCAACATCGCCGAAAACGTCGCCGTGGATGCGGGACTGCCGGTAGGCGTGTTCTCCATGGAAATGGGTGGGACGCAGCTCGCCATGCGGATGTTGGCTTCCATCGGTCGTCTCGATTCCCATCGAGTGCGTACCGGGCGCCTCAACGACGACGAATGGGCGCGGCTCTCGTTTGCCCTGGGCAAGCTCCACGAGGCCCCGATCTACATCGACGAAACCGGCGGCCTGACGCCCGGCAACCTGCGCGCCCGAGCCCGGCGCCTGGCGCGCCAGTACGGCGGCAAGCTGGGGCTGTTGGTGATCGACTATATCCAGCTCATGAGCACCAACCGTCAGGGGGAAAACCGGGCCACCGAAGTCTCGGAAATCTCCCGCTCGATCAAATCCCTGGCCAAGGAGCTCCAGGTCCCCATCGTCGCCCTCTCGCAGCTCTCGCGGAAGGTTGAAGAGCGTAACGACAAGCGCCCGATGATGTCCGACCTGCGGGAATCC